>NZ_JAXHDD010000019.1:0-69890 GCF_037072025.1 Pseudogracilibacillus sp. SO30301A
CGTCCTTGGCTATCTCTACAATTTGAATTAATTGGATAGAAACCCTTACGTTTATAATGGATTTATAAAATGTATACTTTATATAGAAACTCTAGCTTAATTGCAACCAAAAATATTGATGCTAGTTTAGTTTCACGGATATATCTGGAAATAAGTTATTTTATCCGATATTTATGTTTTTTTCATAATTTAAGAAGACTCCCCTATCTTAAGAGGAAGTCTTCGGTCTAAATTGATTTTCTTTTTCGCATCCTATCTAATGGCTTTACTGAAATTCGTTTTTCATTTTCACCGAAATTATCTCTTAACCAAGAAACAGCCATTGTTCCATATCCTGTGTGGACTCCGGCAACAGGAACTAATGTCTCAATTGTTACTTTTAGTTGCTGATGAATTTTCTCTAATTCTTCTTTCCAATCTTGAGCCCGTTCTTTTACACCCGCATGCATCACACATATTTCTTTTAAATTATGATTTTTGATCGCCTCTGACATTGTTTGAAAAAGTCGTCGTTGAGCTCTTTTTTTCGTCCGAATTTTTTCATCCACAATTACTTTTCCGTTTTGAAAACGCAATACAAGATTTATATTTAGTAAACTAGCAAATACGGCTTGTGTCGTGCTTACCCTGCCACTTCGTTTTAATTGATTTAAACTTGCTGGGAGTAAATACATTTCGGTTTGCTCTGGATATTCTTGTAATCTCGTAATAATTTCTTCATACGTTCGCCCTTGTTTTTCAAGTTCAATCCCTTTTTTGATTATTTTACCTAAAGCATATGCTCCTATTTTCGAGTCAATCACTTCTACCGGAAAACCTGTTTGTATAGATGCATTTATTGAACTTTCATATGTTCCAGTTAGTGCACTTGATGCATGGATAGCTATCCCGTAATCATACTCCTCATTTAATCTCTCATATAGATCAAGGAACTCACCGTACGCAGGCTGACTCGTTGTTGCACCTTCCCCATGTTTTTTTAACAGTTCATAAAATTTATTTTCAGTAAATTCAATATCCTCTTTATATGAAACACCATTTACAATAACATTTAGTGGTAGTACAAATATATTATTACTCTTAATAAATTTTTCTGAAAGCCCACATGTACTATCAGTAATCCAGGCAAGTTTTTTCATCATTATCCCCTTAGTGGTTCACATTTGTTATTCTAATAATATATTTAATTATCAAAATAAGCAATTACTTATCGGTCTTTACTTAGTCAAGTGTCCAATACACTTGGCTTGTTAGGGATGAAGCGAGCCTCTCTATTCCTTCCACGGCGCATCCCTCCTACAGATGGATCTTTGAGAAATAGTATAAGAGCATCCATGGCACCCTCCATCGGACAAAGACTTTGTTCATAAACGGTGGAAGTTGACCGCAACAACCTCCACCGGACAAAGATTTGTTCAAAAGCGGTGAGATTTGTCCGAGACACCGTTTATTAAAAAAAGAAGCTGCCGGGAGTTTTCTCGACAGCCTATGCCCTCATGCTAGAAGTATTCTACTTTGTTCATTCATTTCCTTTTTCGCATCATATCATGTGGTTTAACAGGACACTCGACTTTCATTTTCACTGTCATCAGTGGATGGCGTGCACGCTCGATTTCTTCTCCCTTTTCATCCCACAATACATCAATCATTTGTGTATGATGACGAAAGCCAGGTCCATAAAACTCCACTTCATCTCCAATGCCAAAACTGTTTCGTTGTTCAATCGTAGCGATGCCTGATTTTTCATCATAATCCAACACTTGTCCGATAAATGTATAACCTGGAATTTTTCTTCTTTTCCCAAACAATTGTTGATCCTCTGTTGGTACTCCATAGTAAAAACCAGTAGCTAGTTCTCGCTGGGCTACTTTCCAAAGCTCATCTTCCCACTCTTGATTAAACGTATAGTTGTCCGGATCTTCGCAAAATGCATTTACCGCACGACTGTAGACATTCGAAACAGTTGACACATAATGGATTGACTTCATCCGTCCTTCAATTTTTAAACTGTCAACCCCATTTCGAACAAGGTCTGGAATATGGTGTATCATCGACATATCCACGGCACTCATGGAAAAGGCTTCTTCTGGGTCTCCGGCTAATAATGATTTTCGTTCTCCCACTTCTGGTATCTCGAACAATTCATATTTCCAACGACATGATTGTGAACATCCCCCGCGGTTTGCATCCCGTGCTGACATATGATTGGATAACGTGCAACGACCGGAATATGAAATACACATCGCACCGTGAATAAATGTTTCAATCTCAACATCCGTATTTTGCCGGATTTGCTTAATTTCTTCCATACTTACTTCACGAGCTAAAACGACTCTCTCTAATCCCTCAGAATGCCAAAAGTTCAACGTCTCATAATTCGTTGCCGAGGCCTGTGTTGATAAGTGAACCGGTAGTCCTGGAGCATCCATCATACAAATTTCCATTAGAGCCGGATCTGATACAATCACCGCATCAATTCCAATGTCTCGAATCTTACGAAAAAATTCACCCGCCCCTTCAGCATCTTCTTCATGTGTCACCATATTTGCTGCCACATAAACTTTTGCTTGATGCTTTTTGGCGAAATTCACTCCATCTGTCATTTCCTCATATGAGAAATTTCCTGCCCGGCTCCGTAGCCCGTACGCATTCCCGCCAATGTAAACAGCATCAGCTCCGTAATGAATTGCTGTTTTAAGTTTCTCTAACGTCCCAGCTGGAGCTAGAACTTCTGGTTTTTTTAGTTTTATTTTTGTTGTCATGACTTCTCTCTCCTACTGCACTTCACTTGGATGTTTCAAGAAAAACCCTTCATTTAAAGTTCGTTTTTGTGGATGTAATTTGCATACTTTTTTATTGAAATCCTCTGCAAATTGTTCTGACCAATTCCTTGAATTAATTATGTTTTTTGCTTCGACAAATAGTTTAACGATCTCAACGAAATCTTTCCCTCGCGTATAAATTCCGTCTAACTTCCAGCTCGTAAGTTCTGCTTCTGCTAAATCGTTCAGGTATAATCCAAGATTAATATCATCAGTTGCAAAAATATGCGTACCTTGTGCATCTTCATAAACAGAATAATGTGTGCCTAGTTTTTTTGATTCTGCTAGAAAAAGTCCTCTCTCTCTAGACACCGATTCCGCTTGATTTGTAAAATTAAAATAATTTTCTGCTAGAGGACGTTTTGAATGATGGATACAAGTCGCACCATAAACGAGTACCTCAATTGGAATCTTCACTTGTTCACGCATTTGTTTTAATTCGATAAATGTAAGTTCTCTTGAAAGTACTGCACCAACTGCTCCACGCTTAGCCCAAAAATTCACTTGCCTCGCACTTGTTACGATTGTCTGAGCATCATAAATAAATGGAAGATCAAGTTCTTCCTTTTTTAGCAAGTGGATGACACCCGGATCCCCTACAGTGATCTTATCAACTTTAAATTCATGCAGCTTTTTCAAATAAGGTATAATTATTTCAATATGTTCATTATGCATTAGCGCATTTACCGCAACACAAACCTTTTTTCCATCCTTATGGGCGATTTCTGCTATTTCCTTCAACTCTTTCAGTGAAAAAGATGTAGGCAAACGCAGACCAAATGCTTCATTTCCGACATACAGCGTGTCAACTCCAACATCAAGCAAATCTTTTGCCTGTTCAACTGATTCTGCAGTTGCTTTGATTTCTATCATCTTATTCCATCTCCTTCTATTTTAGCGTATCATAGAAATTAAATTTACAACTTCCAAATTTTTGACAAAATAGCGAGTTTTTAACCTCGCTCTCCTTGCTTAAATTTCTATCTGTACAATGATAGGAAATAGAAGATGTATTTGGAAAAGAGATAAGGATCGAGCTAGTTATTCGAAAGGCAAAACTTAAAAATAAAGAGAAAGTAGTAGATATCAGAATTACAGATGGAAAATTTCCACAAATTGCTCCAACTATTAATGAGGAAGGAAACGATTTTAAATGATGATTCTCTTATCATAGGAATATCGTGACCAATTCCATCTTCCCACAAGAAGAACGGTCACGATTAAACTCTAATCGTGACCGCTTTTAATCTACAATTGGAAAAATAGACATGATTTACTCTTAATTGTGACTGATTATGCTATTATCTGACGAAAACAGGCATGTTTAACTCTAATCGTGACCGTATTCGCTTCCCCGGACGCCTTAGGTGAACAATTAATAAAAATTTTTCCATGATTAAGGATCGTTAACCCTGTGACAGTGATTTCCCGTTTAAGGATAGCGAAGTTGTCTAGAAATATTTAAAATTACCAACTCCTAAACGGCAGCGCTCCCGGATCATTATTGACCACAATCTGATATATCGGTACAGCATAAGCGATGACGGAAAGAGCAATTGATACTCCGATCCAGACCGACCATCTTTCGAGGATTGGTGGTGGATCTTCTGCTTTTTCACGAATTACTCCAATTGGATATTCGATCGTTTTTTCTGACTTTGGAGCAAAAAACAACAGTTTAATCCAAATGTAAAGCAATAACACGATTGCAATAAACAGAATCACTCCACCTACTCCAATAACTTGCCCATATGACAGCCATGACAATGCAAGCTCATGATCTCCATATGTGGAATGGGCGGTTCTTCTTGGAGCACCTTTTAGTCCAGCAAAATGCATAATGATAGCCATTAATATCATTCCAATGCTCCAAAGGATAGTTTGAATAATCGCTAATCGATTCAACTGCTTGGTAAAAACACGTTTTGTTAACACCGGAATAAGCCAGTATGAGACAGCGAAAAATGTCAATATGACTGCAGATCCAACTGTTATATGGAAGTGACCTGTAATAAACCACGTATTATGCACCATCTGGTTTAATTGGTAACTTGAATTAATAATACCACCTGCACCACCTGGTATAAAAAAGATCATTCCTACAAATGCAGTTATAAAACGAGCATCTTTCCAAGGAAGTTTTGTTAACCAGCCAAATAAACCTTTTCCTCCTCGTGATCTGCCTGCGAGTTCAAATGTAGCAATGATAGAAAAAGCTGTAATTAAGGATGGTACAACAACCATCATCGTTAAAACAACTTGGAGGAATTTCCAAAATGATTCTACTCCCGGTTCTGTTAACTGATGATGCAAGCCAACTGGAACAGAAAATAAGATCAACAATATAAAAGTAAGCCGTGGCAGTGAATTACTGAAAATTTTCCCACCAACAATTTGCGGGATATTTACATACCAATAAATATATGCTGGTAAAAGCCAGAAGTAGACTAGTGCATGACCAAAATACCAAAATAAAGTCCTCGTTAATGTAACATCCACTCGTGGTACCCAGCCAAACGCCCAAGGTATAATTAAAAATACAACAGAAACAGCTACAGCAAGACTTGCATGAATCCACAAAATTAATGTAGCAACCGTCATATATGCAAATAGTGGTGAAGGCTGTCCTTTATTATTTTTCCTCCAACGTATGTAAGCTATAAACATACCTGCTGATGAGATCCAACTTCCCACTATTAACATAGCCAGTCCAACATAAAACCATGGAGATGCTTGCATTGGTGTATAAAATGTATAAAGCACTGTACCTTCATTCGCTAATATAAGAATCGTCGCAATAATCGTTCCAATTGCCATTAAATAAAAACCGATCCATCCTAAGGTTCTAACACTAGGAGTAAGCCTTCCATCTAGGGTTCGTGTAATCCCAGAAAAAAGATACCCCATGATAAAAAATGTAGTAAAAACAAGGACAAGTAGAACCCCATGTGCGGTTAACAATTGATAGTAAGTCAACCAATTGGGGAGGGTAATCCAACCGCTTCGCTGCATTATTTGTAATAATCCAGCAAGACCCCCAAGAAAAATTGCAATGATCCCAAACCAAATATAAGCCATCATCATATTGGCATCTTTTTTCTCAAAGTCAAAGTCAGTCAATACATTGCCATGTTCATCTTTTTCTACTGCTATATCACTCATAGTTGATACTCCTCTCTAAACATCTTCCACAACAATTTTTCCATACATCACTTCATGACCTATTCCACAATATTCATGACATAAAAATAAATACTCCCCAGGTTCATGAAAGGTTTGTGAATATTCCGCGACATGTCCTGGAACAAGCATCAAATTTGTTGGAGTTCCAGGTATATGGAAACCGTGAACAACGTCTTTTGTTGTAACCTCAAAATGAACTGTCGATCCGACTGGTACAGTAATTGTATTTGGATCATAACCAAACACAAAAGAAAGAATCGTAGCTTTATATTCATTTGGACCAATTTGTTCAAGACCAGGATTATCAAACGGCGCTTGTGCCTCGACTTTGTCTGGCTCAATCGTCGTCTGCATCCCATCAGGTGGATTCAATCCCATCCCAACCGCCATCACACCTGTAATTATTAAAAATAAAACGAGCGATCCAGAACCAATCGCTAGCCATATTTTCTCAAGTTTAGGCATATTAAATATAACTCCTTCATTAAAATGTTGTAATATAGTAATAAAAAATTCCAAACCATGACAACATGATAAAAACCCCGATAAAAATAACAGTAACAAACGTACCTTTTAATCTCTCGTCGTATTGTTCTGCAGATGATTTTTCATCAGTTTGTTTACCCAATTTATCTCCCTCTCTCATACGTAAATACTATTGGTAGTATGTGTAAAAAACTTCCTAATATTCACATTTTATTAAAAAACGTCCTTCATAAATCGATTTAACTTACTCGCGCCTACACTCCACTGAATAACTTCGCAATAAAAAAACGACCCTTTAGGATCGCTTCATGAACATCTCATATTTTTACTCGCTTTAGCCGCAATGAATTTAGCACTACCGAGATAGAGCTAAACGCCATTGCAGCTCCTGCCAGCCAAGGAACTAAAATACCAAACATTGCAAATGGAATCATCGTTACATTATATAAAAAAGCCCATACAAAATTTTGTTTTATGTTGATCATCGTTTTTTTACTTATCTGAATCGCATCAACTAATCGATGCAAATCTCCCTGTATAATCGTTACATCACCTGATTCAATTGCAACATCTGAACCTGTCCCTAAAGCAACACCGACATGACTTACTGCAAGTGCTGGCGCATCATTTATCCCATCACCAACCATGACAACATGATGACCGTTTTCCTTTAACTTCTCGACAATTTTCGCTTTATCATTCGGCGTACATCCTGTATATACTTTTTTAATTCCTACTTTTCGAGCAACTGCTAACCCTGCTCTTTTATGATCACCCGTTAACAAAATAATCGGATATCCCAGCTGTTTTAACCGTTTCACCGCTTGAATTGAACTTGACTTTATTTCGTCAAATACACCGATCATCCCAGCGAAACTCCCATCCACATACACTACCATTACTGTTTTTCCAGCATTTTTCAGTAACTCCTCCTGTTTCAAAGCTCTTTTAGGCAGAGAAAAACCATTCTGTTCAAAGTAAGCAGAGCTTGCAATGACTACCTCGTGCCCATGAACAACTGCTTTTATTCCATATCCCGGTATATTTTTGACGTGCTCGGCCTCTTGAAAAATATCCACGTGCGAGCTTGCCTTATTAACAATTGCTCTTGCTACTGGATGATCTAACGTATGTTCTACCGCTCCAATATATTGCATAAATTTCCTTGATTCCATTTTTTCAATAAATATATCTGTAACTTGTGGAACACCCTTTGTAATCGTACCCGTCTTATCAAGAACGATATAATCATTTTTTCCAAGCAATTCTAGAAATCTACCTTCCTTAAATAAAATTCCATATTGTGCTGCCCGTCCACTACCAACCATGATTGAAGTCGGTGTCGCCAAACCTAAAGCACATGGGCATGCGATAATGAGTACCGCAATAACTTTTCCTAAAGCACCATTAAAATGCCCTGGCTGGAATATAAAATACCAAGCAACAAAAGTAACTGCGGCGATCATAATAACGATCGGGACAAATACTTCCGTAATTTTATCTGCAATATGTTGAATCGGGGCTTTTGAATTTTGCGCTTCTTCTACGATGGAAATAATAGTTGATAAAACTGTTTCTGACTCTTTTTTCGTTACCTTTACTTTCAAAAGTCCATTTTGATTAATCGTCCCTGCATAAACTGCTGCACCAGTATTTTTTTCAATCGGAATACTCTCCCCTGTTAGCAATGATTCATCAATCATGGAATGCCCTTCCGTGACTTGTCCATCAATTGGAACTTTTTCTCCCGGTTTAATAATCACCATATCATCTGGAACAAGCTCCTTAATATTGACTAGTTTCTCTTTACCTTCTATATATAAATTTGCCTGTTTCGTTTGCACTTCGTATAATTTTTTTAGTGCTTCTGCAGTTCTGACTTTGGTTTTTGCTTCCAAGAACCTTCCTAACAAAATAAATGTAATAATAAAAGCACTTGTTTCATAAAACAACATTGCTGATTCCGTTGCATATAAGAAGTTAGGGGTAGTAAATGTCACATAATGACTATAAAAAAATGCAGCACTTGTACTTAACACAACAAGAACATCCATATTTGTACTGCCATTTTTAATTGCTTTCCATGCCCGGTCATAAAATTGATATCCAATTATAAATTGAATAGGAATAGTAATGGTAAATTGAAAAAAAGGGTTTGTCAGGATAGGAGGAATATACATAAACTTTGTCCACTTAAAATGTGCGAGCATTGCCCAAGCTAAAGGAAAAGTTAACATAGCTGAAAAGATAAAATTCCATTTTAATTTTTTTATTTCTTGATTTTTATCACCTTCAATACGTGCTGATTTCCTTGCTTCAAATCCTAAATTATTAATTTTAGAGATTATGTCACGTAAGCTTGTCTTATTTTTATCAAAAGTAATGCTCCCTGTCTCTGTTGCGAGATTTACCGTTATTTCCTCTACTCCCTCTATTCTAGAAACTACCTTCTCAATTCTTGCCACACAAGCTGCACAATACATCCCCTTTACTTCAAGTTTTGTTTTTTCTATGTTCATTTCGCTCACCACTTTTTACGTATTAGTAAATTCTATTACGAGTAAGATAGCGTTAGAACAATAGTGGTCACTAAAGGAAACATCTAAACGAAAAATTTTTATAACAAATTTTATCCATATAGATCTAAATAGAATATAATAAAGATAGTGCATTATTGAAAGGAAGCCTGAGCACATGAGGATTGAGGTAGAACTTGAAGAATTAAAAAGCATGGAGAAATATAGTCCCGAAAAGCTTTTAGAAATATTAGCAGAGAATCAACAAAAAATTGAACAAAATCAATACTATGATGAACAGCAAGATAATGTCCGGAAAGAATATTATTATCATGAAATTTCCAAAAATAAATCAGTCGGTGTAACATTATTTCACGCGTACCATCAACTCGTTACAGAAACACATCTACATAAATATCCTTATTCGATTAGCAAAAATCAATATTTATACACTTGGGTTGATCTCCAGTCTAATGGTCAACTTAAAACTATTTATTCTGGTAAAGAAAGAACACCCGAGCGATTAATCAAGGAAGACTTTGCAACGATCGACCGTCGTTTTAAGAGATATCTAGAACTAGTTGAAATGCATGATATTATGAAGGATAGATTACTAGAACATCTTCGCCAAATTTCTAGACAACATAAATTCAATACAGAACATGTTGTCCCTCAGTCTTGGTTTCGAGCTAAAGAACCGATGAAAGGTGATTTGCATCATCTTTTCGTTTGTGAGCCAAGGTGTAATAGTCTCAGATCCAATTATCCATATTATGAACATCGGGATGAGGACCCATCAAATTTCTGCGGTTTTTATCAATTGAACCGATTTGAACCAATGTACGGAAAAGGAGTTGTTGCTAGAGCAACCCTTTATTTCTTATTACGTTATCCAACAAAAATAACGAGGAGATTCAAAAAAACGATTGATCTTCCATTACTTTTACGTTGGCATGAACAATATAACGTGACGACATATGAAAAGCATCGAAATATGGCAATCTTTGAAATTCAAGGGAATCGGAATCCATTTATTGATTTTCCTGAATTGGTAACGAAAATTTCTTTTCCTCGGAATTAGTTCCTGTTTCGAACGATATTACGAAAAGAGCCAAATCCATACTTTGTGATAAGGCTCTTTTTTCATTACTTCCCTACTTTGAACCTTTTTCCTCTAGCTTACAAATTACTATCAAATTTACTATCATGCAATCCTATCATAAAAACACTGGCAAGCATTTGATCATATTGATGATCGATCTCATGCAACTCTTCTATTACTTTTGTAGAAAAATGTTCTCTGCCTTTACTTGCATAATGGCTAAACTCATTCATATTTAATTGGGAAAGATAAACGAAACTTTGTTTTGTTTTTAAAATTTAAAATTCATTCTTCCATTTTGCTTTTCAGTAACAAGATAAAACTATCTTCTCAAATGAAAAAAATTGTTCAATGCATTACCTTCATGGAGTCTCTATTTTCAAACGTATCATTGTTCTTTTTGTCCAACTCAAATATTTTAATTGTCTGTTTTGCAATCGTGCCATTTCGCCTTAAATATAGTAAGTAATAAACAACCTCTAACATAATTTTAGGATCAATTATAAGAATATGATGTGCTCTCTTGGATTATACCGGTAAATTTCTATTCTACTCTTACAATACGCTTACGTTATACTAACTGCTGTAGTTCGAGGACGAGTAGACGTATACCACTGATAAAACAAAATAATGATAATAATAAGATCTATTGCATCTCCTCCATAGTACATGAGCATTCCACCTATCTTTGCTTGTAAAGGATCTACTCCGTTTGGTGGGGTTGCATAAATATACTTTGAAAGAATTCCATGTCCTGCTAAAGCAATAACAAAAACAATCGTGCGATTTAAAAAACTAACTTGATGAGGCACTGGATCAATATAAATTAAAGAAATTGTAAATAGATACCCTACAAAAAACACATGCAAATGAATGAGTACATGGATAATTGTACTATGTAACATCATTTCATATATAGGACTCGTGTACAGAATCCATAATCCCCCAATATTTATTATCGTAGCAACAAGAGGATTCGTATAAAAACGAAGAATCCGACTTCTTAACACACGCGTAACTCTACGTGCGGCTTGTACTGGAAGGATGCGTAGTAATAATGTCATTGGTGCAGCGACTGCTAAAAAAATAGGTCCTAACATGCCAAGCAGTAAGTGTCCGGCCATATGCCAAATGAAATTTTCGTGAGACGCTTGAGCAATCGGACCAATTACCGAAATTGCAATACAAATAACACCTAATATCCAGCAAACTACTCGATATAGTGGCCATTTTCTATATGTTTGATTTGATCTTTTAACTGCATAACCATACCCAATTATTAAACTTATAAATATACAAAGCAAAAATTCTTCCAAAATCCATCCACCTATGTAGCTACTCATGAGTTTTCTCCCTTGTTTGATAAAGCAGTACGACTCCAATCAAAATAATCACAATAGCAACGGCAATCCAAATAAAATCATATGGCAAAACATTCACATCATATCGGATTTGATGTATTCGCATAATCTTATGTTGTATCGTTCCGTCGTATAACTGGAAAGCACCTGCACCAAGGAACACGCCACCCCACCATCTTTTAATACGTAAGGCGTTGCGTCTTCTCAAATCGGCAAACAAAAACAACCCACCAATTGTAGCAAACCAGCTGAATGCATGAAAAAGCCCATCTGAAATTAAACCAATATCAGTTGTAGACTTATCATAAAAATGATGCCAGCGAAGCAATTGATGGAAAACGGATTCATCAATAAAAGCAATCAATCCAACTCCGAATAAGAAACCGGAGCCCAAGTTTCGTGATGCGTAGGTTACACGATTTTCAGCTTCTTTTGCTCTTTCCATTTTAATTCTCTCCTTTAATGCCTTAGACTACAATTATGATTTACAAATAGTAAAAAACATATACTTTCATCTGAAACACTAAAAAACGCCTCAAGAATTTTCTTGAATGCGTTTTTCATTTTTACGGAGATAATAAACTTGGAATTCCAGTTGATAATGGTAGGAAATAAATAACAATTAATAATGCGATAAGCATCGACACTAAAATTGGCACCACCGCCCTCACAATCGTTTCAAATGAAACTTTTCCGACGGTTGAGGCTACAAATAAGTTAACTCCGAGTGGTGGAGTAACAAATCCAATTGCTAAGTTCATTACAAGAATAACTCCAAAATGAATCGGATCAATTCCGATGTTGGTAACAACCGGAAGTAAAATCGGCGTTAAAAGGCTTATCTCTGCTCTGATGATAATAAGTGGTTCATTTGGCATTAGGTAGTCTCCCAAAAAAGAAACCTTGAAAGGCATTTAGTCAATCAAGGTTTTTAAATATAATACTTAAGCCACTTATCATCATTTCATTTTTTTTGATGCATTATTTAGAAATGTATTTAACTTATCACTTATATTTAAATTAACATTTTCTAAACTATTTTTTTCGACATCTAATCTTTTAAAGTTCATTATAAAATTTTCGAAAGAGTCAGATACTAAATATATATTTTCTCCATCCATTTCGTGAAACCAAAAATAAATTTTATTTTGCTTGTCATCTTTTGTTCCAATGCAAACTAAATCTCCTCCTGGTAAATCTGCAATAGGAATTAAATCATCTGGTAATAAATCTTTATAAAAGTTTATCTTGTCCTCAATATTATTTTCATCATTATATAATCCATAAATTGAATCTATTTCAAATTGTACTTGCTTAATATTGTTTGATAAGTCTTTTGAAGGAATAAAGCAATAATCTTCTCTGATATAATCATTACCATAATGTTGCAGATAAAAGGAATAATCTCGAGGTAACTTTATCTCATATTTTATTTCTAGATTATTTATATGGTCTTCATCCCAACTTTTAATAATTTCTTTCACATCAAAATCAATTATTGTTTCTAACTTCTTTTTAAATTGTTCCATTTTTTAATACCCTCTCGTAAATCTGATGCTGAACCAATATGCAGAATATTTCCATGCAAATCAGTTGGTATTAATTCTATTACTGTGCTTGACTTATGGTGTGGTGTAACACCCGCTTGTTTTAATAATTTCTTTGCAGCATTTTTTGATGGCAAATTATATTGTTGCTGTATTTGTTCGTACACTAATGAAAAGTCATTTGGTTTACCTGTTAATTTTCCTTTCTCAAATACTATATCACCCTCTGACCAAGGTGAAAAGTTAGGTCTTCCATTAATAAATTCTACACCTTCACCATTCAGGTTTATCAGAATACCATTTTCCATTACCAGGTTCCCCTTCCCATTTACCATTTGTTCTTGGTAATCTTGTTGTGGAATTATCTATACCCTTACCATCGACCTTAAAGTTCATATTCGTGAAACCTTTTGTCAGTTGTTCTTGAATATAATTTGGATTTTACGCGTTATAAGACTTTGGGTCATAGGCGCCTGCGAATGCTAATTCGTTTTTAGGAGTGCTGGAAAATATATTTGCTCCGGTAACAGGGCTGCTATTCTTTATACTGTTCAGCCGTGAACTGTTTTTGGAGGTTCGAATTGCTGTGCCTGTGCCTTTTCCAGGGCCGATAAATTCAACTGCGAGCGTTCCGAATACATATGTAAACCATCGTGCCTTACTCTCGTTGTCGCCTTTGACGACATTTTTAATATATGAATCTGTTAAAGCTTTGCTGATATATAAAGATGTATCTACTGGACGAAATCGTACATTTCCTGCAAAAAGAAGCAGGTGATAAAGAACATCTAACGGATTATTGTGAAGTTCATAGATCCCTTCCCCTAAATCCTTCACAACATCGTAAATACCAAGCCCAATTCCTTTATACGTATTTGTTCAACATAACTTAACCTCACTCAAAATAAACCTTGAATGGCTGATAGCCGATCAAGGTATAAGTTTAGGATAACGTTTTTATCTCTGACAATCCCTTTTCCAAACACGTTGTCCGTCAGTTAAAAAAATTGCACAAGGAGGATCATCATAAAGTGAAACTTCAATTAATGAACCTTTTTCTTGTGTTAACCAATTATATAAACTACCTTTATTATTGCTAGGATGAGATAAAATTTTATTTACCTTGAATACGGCTGCATCATATTCTGTATAATTCATATCATCCTCTTCTAATCCATTGTCTGTTTCGAAAACTGTATCTAGTTCACCAATAATCCTCAATCCATTTTCCCATACTAGTATCATGTCACTATCTTTATAATTTATTAATGTTCCCATTAAAGAATCATACCCCATATGCATCCTCATTTCTTTTGTTTTTATGGTCTTGATGGCACTATATGAGCACCGTCTTTTCCATAATGTATCAATCCTTTAGTAGTCTCAAGGTATTCACCGGTATCGCGATCATAGTATTTCCCAATTGGTTGACCAAAGTCTACTCTTTCTTTATTACCGTTTGGTAGTAATTGACCTTTTCCTGCAAACTTATCTAGCAATTCTTGTGCTGTTTTATTATCGCCATAAAAAATACTCTTGTTTTTTCCGTTTGCTTATTCTTGTTTGTAGTTTGGAGTATTAGGAATATGTTTCTCTTGAGCACCTGGCTTTACTTTAACTGGGAATCCATGTATTTCTCGGTATGGCCCTTTAGGTACTGAATTCTTTCCATAATTAGGTGCACCATAAACTATACCCTTACCATCCACTTTAACTTCGAACATTGTTATCCTCATGTGTAAATTTTCATTGAATAGTAATAAGTGTTGACGCTTTATTTAAATATCGCTACAACCAATCTCGTATGTCCACTTACCATCATGAGTATTTGATTTAAATTTGAGAATTTTTTACCCGTAAATCCTTTTTACATTACTAAAAACCTTGAAAGGCATAAAGCCAATCAAGGTTCAGATATTTAATTCTGTTTTGACTACATTTAATTCTCGCTTATTAATTTATGAGAATTAAATAATTTACCTCCTTATCCATTTTCTTCAAAGATTACCCCTTTAGAAAGAATCCATCCATTCAATCCGTATGAAGCATATATTTTATAGTAATGATAACTATTTTCCTTGATATAATTAATCAAATCCTCTACATATTCATAATCCATGGGCCAAAGATAATCCTTTTCCTTATCTAACAATTCTTTGTTTTCTAAAGCAAACGAATCGACATCTCCTTCAACTATATCAAAAAGTATGCTGCCAGATAGCTGGTTTTCAAAATGAAAAGCAAAAAAATCTTTAAATAAAATTTTCACTTGTTTTTCTTGTTCGTTTTCCACTTTCATGTCAATTTTTGAATACTCAAAATCTATTTGATAATTTAAAATTTTACAATCATGAATTTTACTCATAAGTAATCCCCCTTATTCTGATTTTTGTCTAGGAGGTTTTTTAGACCAATCCCATTTGTGTCTATGAGGAAATGTATGGGTTCCATCATCAGAATGATTGAAATCTATATCTTCCTTTGCTCTTCCATTTTCATCGTAATATCTTCTTTGTTTAACAGTTCCATCATGATTTAACAGATCAGCTGAAGAATTAGGTTCTCCTTTTACAGACAAGTTAGTCTTATTCTTCACTTCAATATGCTTTGGCATTTTTTGACCGTGTTTTACAATTTCACTAAGTTCATCCGTACCCTTACCATCCACTTTAAAGTTCATATTCATGGAATCTTTGGTCAGTTGTTCTTTAATATAATTCAGATTATACACATTATAGGCACTGTGTCATAGACCCCTGCGAATGCTAAATCGTTTTTGGGATAATAGAAAATGTTTGATTGACCAGTGTTATTTACGTCTTTTGATTTAATATTACTTATTTTGGATCCTGTTCGCGAAATCCGTAATCCAGCAAGAACACCTTTTGTGCCTAATACAGTTTCTGCCACTGTTCCAACGGCATATGTGGTCCATCAGGCACGGCTTTCATTGTCTCCATTAATAACATCCCGTTCAAATGAACTTATGATAGCTTCTATCATGTATTTTCCAGTTTCAACAGGATGTAAAATCATATAACCGAGTTCATTTACCACACTTTCGGGATCGGTTATTAATTGGTAAGTACCTTGAGTTATAGCGAATGCACTAGTTGCTCTTATGCAGGATAATAAAGTTTTACGCTTTCTTATCCGCTAAAAATCCAAACTCACTCTTGACAAATTTGCTCATTTTTCATTATTTCCTTATAAACATTTTTCTCTAGCCTGCAAGTTACCACTAAACCAATTTTATGCAATCCTATCATAAAAAAACCTGCTAGCATTTGATCATATTTAGTATTAAAAGGAGCTGGTAAAACTTGAATCGTACGATCAGCGGGAAGACATAAATGAGCAGCAACCTCACCTAGAAACGGGTTGTTCATGCTACCAAATAGTGCACTGATTATAAATACCATACATGCCGGCATAATGTACACACTACTTTGCCAAAGATATTTTTTTCGCTTTTCTGTTAAAAATCGGTCTCTAGGATTTGGTGATGCAATTGGCCAAACCATTCGAAATGATAGTAAAAATAATAAGATTACATACGTTTTCTGCAATATTGGATAATCAGTAAGAATGGATAAAATATTCGGTAAATGATATAGCAGGAAGAGTATTGCAAAGGAAATAAGGGCTATTTTCGGTTCTATAATCGCAGGCATTTTCCATTTAAGGTAAAATGCTTCCATTTTTTTGTAAAGTCTTTCTGGAATTCCGAGTAGGATAAGTGGTGGGATAATAAAGAAGAGAAAACTCATTTGAATCATATGAAAACTAAAGGATAAATAACTAAATGCAAGCAATGGACTGCCGATCATTACATAAAGTAACCAAATACCAACTAAAAATAAAATCGGTTGTAAAGGTTTTATAGATGGTGGCGGATTATGTTTGACATAAAGTATATAACTACATGTAATCATCATAGTAAAGACAAGGTGAGGAATATCCCATATTAACTGTTCAGCTAAAAGCGCAGTAATCATGCACCTCATTCCTCCGATAAATTTTGACGTTCACTTATTATGATATGAGGCAATTACTCAGTTTATGAAAATAAAGCCAGATTAAGATGTTCAAGTAATGTGTAATTGACATATTAAAGAAATCCCTCTAGAGTTGAAGTGATCGATAAACCTATCTGAATATGTTAAACGTTTGAAGAAATGATTTAGCTGAAAGAATTAATGACTCTTTTCAAATGCAATATTGAATTATAGGAGGAATTTATGAAAAAGTTAAAAATCGCACTCATACCTGGTGATGGAATAGGACCTGAAGTCGTTGCAGAAGGGGTAAAAGTTTTAAAGGCAGTTGAAGAACTCGATCATAATCTGTCTTTTTCATTTGATGAGTTTCCATGGGGATGTGAGTATTATCTTGAGCATGGGAAAATGATGGATGAGGATGGCATTGACAGATTAAAAAAATTCGATGCAATTTATCTTGGGGCAGTTGGCTATCCTGGTGTACCAGATCATATATCCTTATGGGATCTTTTACTAAGAATCCGAAAAGAGTTTGATCTTTATGTCAATATCCGACCAATCACTTTATTGAATGAAAACCTTACTCCTCTCAAAGGTAAAACAAAAGAAGACATTGATTTCTTAGTTATAAGAGAGAATAGTGAAGGTGAATATGCCGGGGCTGGCGATTGGTTATTTAAAGGAAAACCGGAAGAGGTTGTTCTTCAAACAGGAGTTTTCTCTCGTAAAGGAACAGAACGAATTATCCGATTTGCATATGAAGAAGCACAGAAGCAAAAGAAATCACTTACAAGTATTAGTAAAGGAAATGCTTTAAATTATTCGATGGTCTTCTGGGATGAAGTTTTTGAAGAAGTCGGGAAAGAGTATCCTGATGTAGAAACTTACTCCTATCTCGTTGATGCAGCTAGTTTATATTTTGTTTCTAATCCAGAACGATTTGAAATCGTCGTAACTTCAAATTTGTTTGGAGATATTTTAACAGACATAGGTGCAGCTATTACAGGTGGAATGGGACTAGCAACCGGGGCAAATGTCAATCCTGAAAGAAAGTATCCATCTATGTTCGAGCCAGTTCATGGATCAGCACCAGATATTTCAGGGAAAGGAATCGCGAACCCTTTAGCGGCTCTTTGGTCTGTTAGCCAAATGATGGATTACTTTCAAGAAGAAAATTGGGGAATAATTATCCTCGATACGATTAAAGATATATTAAATGAAACAGAAAACCTAACCCCAGATTTGGGCGGAAAAGCATCAACCTCCGAGGTTGGAGATCGTTTTGTTGAGTTGCTAAAAAGGAATGCACAAAATAGCTAGATAACAGGTTGGCTAACGTCCAACCTGTTGTTATTATTAAACTTGAAGAACTACAAGTTTTAGATTTTCCGTAACTGAGGAAAAAGGAGGTTTTGTCCACCCAATTCGTGACTTAACTACGAAGTTCACAATGTATCCATACAGTCTACAAAATAAAACAACCACGGAGATTACAATTTGTCCGTGCAATTCACGATAACCACGAGGCAGCTCCTTATCCGTGTAGTAACTCCTCTTCATCCGGCTCCCACAAATATGTATCCAAGTTCACTTTTCCCAGATTACTAAAGTGAACTCCTTCCATTTCAAGTAACTCCTTCTGCTCACTGCCTTTTAAAGATATTTCACCTTTAGAATTAATTACCCTATGCCAAGGGAGTTTATATTTCTGACTCATGGAATGAAGAATCCAGGAGACTTGTCGTGCTGCACGTGGCTTCCCGGCAACTTTTGCAATTTGCCCATATGTCATCACACGACCATCTGGAATAGCTTTAATAATTGTAATTACATACTCAGTGAAATCTTTCACGTCACTCCTCCAAAAATTATATTGCTAACTTCTCTTTCACTTCTTTAATTTGCAAAAAATGTGGCAAACGTTTCACTCGGCTTTACATTGCTAGGTGCTTCAACTTTAATATCACGGTTTACCGCCAAATGAATCGGTCTTTCTTTTACTACTCCTTTATCTAATTCTTCCTGAACGGATTTTATTACTTCCAATTCGAATACATATAAATGCTCTAAAACTTGCCTGATAGACCACTCATCACCGGATGGGTTTCTATTAATCTCTTCATCTGATAACCCTGTTACTTCATTTAATAGTTCCTCTCTTGCCTCTTCATTAATTTTCACCCAATCACTCCCCGTTAAAAAAGTAAATATTTCATTAGTGCAATGAAACCAATTAAAAATAAAAACATTCCCATTCCCTGAAATGTAAAACCTGTTACAGCATTTTTTTCGGGTACCCATGAATCTAGGAACTCTTTGTCCCTATCTCTTTCCTTTTTCAATGGAGCCACCCCCTACGTTAAAAGCTTATAATTATTCTATCAATTTATTCAGAATTTTTAAATGTTATTTTTTAAAAAAATCCACTTCTTTGAACTTGCCTTCAATTTATGGCTATAATTGTATTAGTCTATAAAATTTACGTTTGGAGGATTTGGAGTGAAAACGATCCTTTCCTTTTTAAAACCTTATAAACTTCCAATCATCATTGCATACAGTTTGACATTCATTGAGCTTATAGCCGATCTCCTCTTTCCTATCTTTTTAGGTATCATGATTAATGAAGGAGTTTTAAAAAACAATCTAGAAAATTTGATCATGTGGGGCAGCATGATGCTCGGCATTACAATTTTTACTTTTGCCTGTGGAATCATTAATTCCTATTTTTCATCCCATGTCAGTATCTCATTTGCTTACGACATCCGTGAAAAGCTTTTCGCTAAAATTCAAGACTTTACATTTGAAAAATTAAACCTATACCCGACATCGACACTTGTCACCCGATTTACAAACGATGTACGGCAAATCCAAAATACAATTTTTATGGCACTGCGCATTATGGTAAGAGCCCCGTTACTCGTTATCGGTAGTGTTATTATGGCTTTAATTGTAAACGTTAAAATTTCACTTATCTTTTTAATTATCGTGCCACTGCTGATTGCTTTTCTATATTGGGTGCTTATTAAAGGGAGTAATATGTTTAATAAGGTTCAGGAAAGCGTTGATTATGTAAACCGTGTCATTCAAGAAAACATCGCCGGCATGAGAATTATTAAAGCATTTTTCCGTCGTGATTTTGAAAATGTACGTTTCAAAGAATCAAACGAACAATTAGCAAAAGAAACTAAAAACACCTTTCGTTTTGTTGAGGCATCCATGCCAATTTTATTATTTGTAATGAATATTAGTTTAATTTTTATTCTTTGGTTTGGGAATAAGCAAACAATTGCTGGAACAACGAATGTAGGAGACGTTGTCGCGATCGTCAACTATGCGCTCCGTACAGTAATGGCTATTTCCATGTTTACATTTATTGCACTCGCTTTTTCAAGAGCAAAAGCTTCCGCTGAACGTTTGGAAAAGATTTTAACGGAAGAAACTACAGCGAATACATCAAATCATAATAATCAAAAAGTAATACAAGGAAAAATACAATTTCAAGAAGTCTCCTTTAATTATCCGACCGAAAGTGTTTCTGTTTTAGAAAATATCTCTTTTTCCCTACGACCTGGTGAGCGTCTGGCTGTCATCGGTGCAACTGGTTCAGGGAAAACAACATTGTTTCAATTAATTCCAAAGCTTTACGAAGCGCAAAAGGGGACAATTTTTATCGACGACTACCCACTTTCTGCTTATCATGTAGATGAACTTAGAAAAAGTATTGGATATGTCTCGCAAATCCCACTCCTATTTACAGGAACCATTGCAGACAATATTAAATTTGGTAAAGAAAATGCCTCGCAAGAAGAAGTGATTAAAGCGGCAAAAGATGCACAAATTCATGAAACGATTGAGAACTTCCCTAAAAAATATGCAACGATTGTCGGGCAGCGTGGAGTCAATTTATCTGGTGGACAAAAGCAACGAATTTCAATTGCACGAGCACTGATCCGTAAACCAAAAATTTTAATGCTCGATGACAGTACGAGTGCTCTCGATTCAACGACAGAAGCTTATTTACTAGAATCTCTTCGTAAATATGATTGTTCGATACTTATGATTACACAAAAGATATCTACAGCCAAAAAAGCAGATCGAATTTTACTAATGGATGAAGGTAAAATTTTGGCAATCGGAACTCACAATGAACTGCTTAATATATCTGATTTGTACCAAAAAATTGTGGATTCACAATTTGAAAAGGAGTTTCCATATGTCCAGTAATCAATTAAAACAACCATTCCAATATAAAAAAATTCCGCTTGATTTTAAAAGATCACAAAAAGAAAAGCGGGCTAAAAACACAGCTGGTACCATTAGGCGGTTAAGCACCTATTTAGCAACTGAGAAATGGAAGTTGTTACTCGTTATCCTAATGGTAATCGTTAGTTCTTCCCTCGGGCTGTTAGGACCATATCTTGTCGGAATGGCGATTGATGATTTTATTGTAGCAAAACAAGCAGCTGGTCTTGGACTCTTAATTATCTGGCTTGTTATCATTTATGCACTACACTCTTTATCTATTTTCCTACAAAATTTTTGGATGATTGGCATTGCCCAAAATACAGTTTATACTTTACGAAAGCAGTTATTTGAACAATTTCACCAACTTCCTATTGCCTTTTTTGATAAAAGACAGCAAGGTGAATTAATGAGTCGTGTCACAAACGATATTGATAATATTAATAACACGTTAAACCAGTCTGTCATTCAAATTTTTGCAAGTATTATCACATTAATTGGAACTATCAGTGTCATGCTTTGGTTAAGCCCGCTTCTTACCTTAATTACGATAACAATTATCCCATTGTTATTTTTAGCAATGCGCTGGATTACGAAACGGACGGGCCCCTTATATAAAATACAGCAAAATGATCTCGGGGAATTAAATGGATATGTAGAAGAAATTGTATCAGGTCAACATATCGTAAAAACTTTTTCACAGGAAGAAAGAGTCATTCGTGAATTTGAAAAACGAAACAGGCAGCTGAAACTCTCGGGTTTCTGGGCGCAAACGATTGCCGGGTATATTCCGAAAGTAATGAACTCACTTAATTTCTTAAGTTTTGCTCTCATTGCTTTTTTCGGAGGGATACTAGCTATTAAAGGGTATATTACGGTTGGCGTTATTGTCATTTTCACCGAATATGCCAGACAATTTACAAGACCATTAAATGAGTTGTCAAACCAATTTAATATTTTACTTTCTGCCGTTGCCGGTGCGGAGCGGGTCTTTTCCGTATTAGATGAAAAGCGTGAAGAAAGTGATGAAGAAAACGCTAGTAAATTAGACCAAGTAAAAGGTTATTTTCAGTTTAAAGATGTTTCTTTTTCCTACGAAGACACCCCGGTGTTAAAAAATATTCAATTAGAAGTTCAACCTGGTGATACAGTAGCATTTGTTGGTCATACAGGGGCTGGAAAAACGACGCTCATCAATCTGATTTCACGTTTTTATAATTATGAGGAAGGAAAAATTTTGCTAGATAATCAAGAACTGAGGAATATCAAACGATCAAGTCTCCGATCCCATATGGCATTTGTGTTGCAAGATACGTTTTTATTTTCTACAACTGTACGGGAAAACATTCGTTACGGAAAACTCGATGCTACGGATGAAGATGTTGAACTTGCCGCAAAACGAGCCAATGCCCATCATTTTATTGAAAGACTACCTAATGGATATGATACGAGATTAGATCAAGAAGGCGGCAGTCTCAGCCAAGGCGAAAAACAACTGCTTGCCATTGCAAGAGCAATGATTAGAGAACCGTCCATATTGATTTTAGATGAAGCAACGAGTAATATTGACACAATTACAGAATTAAAAATTCAAGAAGGATTAAAAAGATTGATGAAAAATCGTACCAGTTTTATCATTGCCCATAGACTTAACACGATTCAGCAAGCAGACCGAATCGTACTGTTAGAAAATGGACGCATCATTGAAATAGGAAATCATGAAAAACTGATGAATTTACGTGGCAACTATTATAGATTATATAGTGACATAAATAATAAAGAGGTGTAAAGGATGGCTAGAAAGGGAAATATGTATGATAAAACGATCCATAGTGAATTTTTAAAAGAAGAGATGGTAATTAAAATCTACGAACCTGCAGAGACAGACCCACTTCACGAAAATTATGTATGTATTATGCAAGATGGAGACGATTATTTTCAATTAGGTAGAGTTGCTACAGTTAGTGATCAATTACATGATACAGACGATATCGTCAACACTACCTTTGTCGGCATTCATTATATCGATCGTTTGGATCGTTTGAAAAAATATCATCCAGATGGGGAACAATTTGAAGCATATATACGTTTTTTAATAAAAGAGGTAATCCCGCTTCTAGATGACGTTTTACCGCTTAATCCACTTGGCACTGTCCGAACATTGATAGGTGATTCACTTGCTGGCACGATCGCACTTTTGACTGCACTCCGTCATCCAAATATGTTTAAAAAGGTAATTATTCAGTCACCGCTAGTAGATGAAGCCGTACTTAAAGCTACAGAGCAATGTGAAGAGATTCGTGGTATAGAAGTTTACCATTCCATCGGGTTAAAGGAAACTGCTGTTGCAACAACGATAGATGATAAATTTGACTTTTTAAAACCAAATAAACAATTATCGAACATCTTAACAGAAAAACTGACAACATATCATTATCAGGAAATTGAAGAAGGGAACCATACATGGAAGTTTTGGCAGAAGGAATTACCAAATGTCCTTAAACTAATGCTTACTTAACAAATTTTAGGATAAATTACCCTTTTTCAAAGGTCTTTTCTTTGTTATACTGGTAGTTAAACTTATAATTAGAAAAGAATAAATGTTCTTTACATCGAAATAATGTAAGTAGATATACCTTTTTATCCGGAAATAAATTTTAATCATGGAGGTTTTATCATGAAATATGGAATAGTAATTTTTCCTTCTAAGGAAATTCAGGATGAAGCGAATGCATTCAGAAAGCGATATGATCCAAAATATACAAATATTCCACCTCACATCACTTTAAAACCTACTTTTGAAATGGACATTCCTAAACGAGATGAAATCGTTCGTGAACTTAAAAAAATCGCAAACGAAACGGAGCCGTTTAAAATTAATGTTACAAAAGTAAAATCATTTGCTCCAGTAACCTATACTATTTACTTTAAAGTCGAACCAACTCCTGAATTAAACGCTTTATATGATAAAATGCACACAGGAAAATTCCCAACAACTAAAGATCAGCACCCTTTTGTTCCACATATAACAATCGCTCAAGACCTAGTTGAAGACGAGTATTCCGATATTTATGCTAGTTTGCAAATGAAAGAAATTGAGTATGAAGATACAATAGACAGGTTTCAGCTCTGCTATCAAATTGAAAATGGATTTTGGACGGTGTATGACACATTTGTATTCGGACAGGAGTAATAAGGCTATGGAAATTAAAGTAGTAACAACAGACCCAGAACAAAAAGAAGCTTATCGTATAAGAAAAATAGTATTTGTAGATGAACAAAACGTTCCAATGGATTTAGAAATTGATGAACATGAAGAAGCGTCCATACATTTTATCGCTTATGCTTATAATGGAAAAGACATTGTCGGTGCCAGCCGGTTACGTTTTGTTGGTGAATACGGTAAATTAGAACGTATTTGTGTTTTAAAATCTTATCGTGGAAAATCTTACGGAAAAAAACTGATTGACAAAATGGAAGAAGAAATTGTCAATAAAGGGTATAAAAAAGCAAAACTACACGCACAAACCCATGCAAAAGAATTTTATGAGCGATTGGGTTATGAAGTTATCTCAGATGAGTTTATGGATGCAGGTATTCCTCATGTTGCTATGACAAAAGAGTTGACAAAGTAGTAATTCATCAAAATGAATTTACTACTTTTTTATTTTCACGTATATTTTTTATCTTACACGCCAATCTAACCATATGACTTTCATTAAAGGAAGGAATGGTTGGCAGATGAACAATATGTTACCAATGCTATACGAGTCAGTATTTGGTATTATAGCATTATTTATTCTAACAAAGGTCCTTGGTAAAACACAAATTTCCCAGCTTACTCCTTTCGATTTTATTGCAGCAGTCGTTATAGGGGAGCTTGTTGGTAACGCATTATTCGATAAAAAGGCTGGCATTATAGACATTGGATATGTCATATTAATTTGGGGAGTTCTTTTGTTTATTATTGAAAAGGTTGCACAGAAATTTAAAGGATCTCGCTTTATATTGGAGGGAAAACCTTCACTAGTAATTCATAAAGGTGAGCTAATATATGAAGAGTTGAGAAAAAATAAAATCGATATCAACGAACTACAACAATTACTGCGAATGAAAGATGTTTTTGCAGTGCAGGAGGTAGAGTATGCAGTTTTAGAAACGAACGGAGAATTATCCGTTCTAAAAAAAACTGAATATCAAACTCCTACGAAAAAAGATTTGAATGTCGCACCAACAGAACCACAAATCGCAATGACAGTTATAACAGATGGTGAAATGATTAAAGACAATTTGGCTGAAGCAAATATTACTGAAGATTGGTTGCTAGATGAATTAAAGCGGCAAAATTTTGATAGTATTAAAGATGTATTCTATGCAGAATATTTAAAAAACAAAAAATTATTTGTGCTTCCATATACAAAAATTAAAAAGAAACATTTAGAAAATAAAACAAGCTGAAAAAGGTGATCATGCGTTACCTTATACAGCGCTAGACGCTTTTTAGGGCACGTGAGATTGCCTTGCGTTACCTTAATCGAGATTGAGATGACTTTTCGGAAACGTACTATTTTCTTCTTTAGGTTTCTCCTTCGTAAGTTACTTCCTGTTTATATTTTTTATTGATCATTTTTCTTTTCCTTGCCAATGCTGCCTTTTCTCCTAAACTAATATATAATAATTCTCTTTCTTTTTCTTTCAATATATCATCAAATGTCTTTTCATCATCATATTCACAATTCATTTTATAAATAGTTACTCTATGAGGTGCATCAATATAATAAGGACTTCTATTTTCCTTGATTATACGAAGCTGATAATCGTTATACAAATAAATCTGTAATTGGTAAGATGTATCCCATTTTTATCCCCTCCTACCTATTCTATACCTTTTTTCTCACTTTCTTATGCCTGTTTCTTAAAAATTATTTTTTTGT
Source organism: Pseudogracilibacillus sp. SO30301A (assembly GCF_037072025.1). Lineage (NCBI taxonomy): Bacteria > Bacillati > Bacillota > Bacilli > Caryophanales > Bacillaceae > Pseudogracilibacillus > Pseudogracilibacillus sp. SO30301A. The sequence goes on from NZ_JAXHDD010000019.1 coordinate 26,195, forward strand.
TTTAGATCGGGCTTTTACCTTGTTAAAATAAAGAATGCTTGATAAATGCCTACACACCCCATCTATTTACACATATTCTATTAATGACTTTAATAAGTCAGTATGTATATAGAAAGGAGACATTTTCATGGGTTGTGGAGAAGACCATAAAACGGGAAGTTGTGTATGTGATGTCCTAAGGGATATTGCACGCGCTCAAAGAGATATTACTGAATTTGAGTGTGACACGAGTTGTGAAAAGTCAATTAGTGATTTATTAGGTGAAACAGAAGTTCGCAACGGCTTGGACACTGTTCCTGTGTTGTTATATTGTAAAGATGGATGTAAACCATTTAAAGGATTTGGGGCTCATCCAAGAAATATCGGAAAAATCAAGTCTAGTTTCTTCTTCAGAGTAAAGAGTGTTACTAAAGATTGCTGTGCAGTACTTGAATTATTAAGAGATCCAAACGACTCAGATCCAAACCCACACAATCCTGTTGAACAACACACCAAACATTTAAGAACGACTGGAATTTGCATTACTGTAGACGTAAAGTGCTTCTGTCACGTTACTTGCTTGCCAGCAATTTCAGCATTTTAATGGAAAGAAAAAAGACACCATCGAGCCAAAAGTTCGATGGTGTCTTTTTAAAATCCGATTAAATGAATATCTTTTATGACACTCTTGTTGATTTCCGTCATACCACGACCAATAACACGCAATGTTACTGAATCCCCTGCATCACCAATCATAACTCCTCGATATTCTTTTTCTTCCGTAATCACTTCACATCGAATTCGTGGTACTTCACTCGGCAGATTAACTAAATAATCAATTTTCCCATCAATATTTAGCCCTTTAAAAGAACTGTCATTACTGTATTCCTTTGTATTTTCTTCCGTTAGTTGTTCTTCCTTTTCTTTAGTTTGAACAGAAAGATTCCGACCAAAATAGCTTTCTTGCATATAGGCTTTAGGCTTTTGAAAATTTGGCTGGTCAATATACATTAATGGTTCAATGAAACGTTCACCTTTCATGAACACCGTGCCCCTTTCAAGTTCAGTCTCTAACCCATTATATGAGCCTATTTATTGAAATGTGATAAATACATTTTTATTTAGAAAATTGACTTATAGAGGATGTTCAAAACTCCTATGTCTTTACAGACACCGTAATGTATGGAAATGGGGGCATGCGGTTTAATTTTGAGCTACTTTGTTAATCATGATAATACAAAGACTGTGATCATACAGGTTTTTAAAGATCACCTCTATGGAGAAGTACGGTTACATACAACCTTTCACATTTTAGGAGGATGCATGACGAGCACCTGAGTGGAAACAGGTATGATATGTTAACTTTACTTACGATAGACACAAGTATTTTTCTAGGATGGAAAGAAGTCCTAACAAATACGAAAGGGACAGTAAAAAAACATTTGTTTTAATAAAATTAATTCCCCCAAAAAGTAAAATTACGTTTTTAGGAGGGGTGCTTTTTTGCGCCAAAATTAGAGCAGATGTTCATTTTCGTATAAAAGTCCGGTTAAAATAACAAGTCGCATTTCTTCGTTGGCTTGTTTTTCGCTACTCACGTATTTAACTGCATACGTTCCGTTGCCGGGAGCTATGCTGTCTTGAACTGCTCGGTTCTTTTCATCCTCCTTTTTGAGTACAAACTTATAGCCAAACCTTTATTGCGGAGAGTATGAGTTACACTAACGAGTGATTGACGTGCTAGTACTGGCACCTGAGACAAAGCTTTGCGGTGGGGCGAACGATAATTGCAAAAGCTCTTTCGATAGGACGAGTAAGCGCAGTCACAATTCCAGGACGTTGCGTTCTTAGCCAGTAAGTGAGTCAAGAGTGTTTATATTTTTTTAACTCAAAAAAAGAACTAGAGTTTATAACCCTAGTCCTTTTTTTACAATTATTCCATTACTTTTCTTTTTCTAAGAACCATTAATGAAGCACCTGCAATCAATGTAAGAGCTCCGATTAAAAGAATTGTGTACATGGTTGTCGCTGTGTTCGGTAATGATAAGCCAGTTCCGTCTTGTTTGTCCGTTGTCTTACCTGCGCCATCACCATTTGAACTGTCATCGCCATCTTCTACCGTAACTTTCACACCGCCAGAGCCGTTATCGTTATTGTTATTGTTTCCACCTGTTCCCGGATCTGTAGTATCATCTTCCTCTCCTGGAGTCTTAGGTGTTTTAGGATCTTTTGGATCTTTTGGATCTTTTGGATCTTGATCTGGATCTGGATCTGGATCTGGATCTGGATTTGGATTTGGATCTGGATTTGGATCTGGATTTGGATCTTTAGGTAAACCGATATCTGCATATTTTCCAACTTCAAATGGTACGTTTATTGTTTCAACGATTTCCTCTCCATCGCGATATAGAGTTACTTTTACTTCCATTGCTTTTAGTTGTTCAATCGATTTACTCGTTTCTCCAACAGCTGTAAAGTAACCTTGGTAACCTGAAGCTCCATTTAAGTCACCAAACGTTAATGTCGCAACGTTACCTTTCCAGTCTACTTCTACACGGCTACCACCGTTATAATCAGGTTTTAAAATTTTAATGCCATTTGGAACAATAAATTCCATTTTAACTTGTTCAACGTCAGCAACATCAAGATTTTTCACTTCATAATTAAAGTTAAAGCCCATTTGGTTCCCTGTAATTCCTGGGTAATCAGGAATTATTTGCGCATTTGCGTCAAAGTGCCATGCAATGTCCATGTCTGAAAAGTCGACTTTAATATGACCATCAAATTGACCAACTTCATTATAGCCTGCATCTAGAATTTTGAAGACAGAAATTGTTTCTGATGTAACAATCGCATCTGAAACACCAACTACTGGGATGCGGTACGTTAACTCGCCTTCTTTTCCTTGCTCTAAATTAGGAAGTTTTAAAGCAACTGATCTCGCACCATCACCCGTATTCAAAATTTCTACATTAGCTGGCATATTTTCATCATTTACAACTTCCACATCTTCAGGTAATTCGAAAGCAACGTAAAGATCGTTTACACTATCATTTGTTTGGTTTTCTGCTTGTACTTTCACATCAAGGAAATGATATTTTTTACCCTCATCATACGTTGTGCTTCCTGTGATAGAACCATGTAAATCAATTTTCGGATTTTCTTCCATTACTGAAAAATCAATTTCTCTTTGACCTCTTAGTTGGCCAATTTCTTCATAATTACCTGCATTAACATCAACATTCAATAAATACATATTTAGATGCGGATCATTGTCGTTCTCTACACCAGTTAAGGCAATCTGCTTATCTACATGTTCTGAACCAGATGATTTTACATCTGGAACCTTAACAGCTAGACCAGTTTTTCCAGCAATACCGATTCGGACAACACCGCTAGGAAGTTCTTCTGCTACATCAACCCCGTTTGGTAAAGTAAATGCTACCCACTTATTCTTAATTTCTTGAGTTGTATGGAAATTCGTGATTCCAGCTCGTAAATCAAGTACATAATGTCCTTTATTGAAATCGTAGGAAATATCACCACTTGCTGTACCGAATACGTCAGTTAAGTTTAAATCTTCTTCTTCTTCTTCTTCGTCCTCGGTAGCTTCTTCAGCTTCTTCTTCGTCTTCCTCTTCGTCTACTGCTTCTTCTTTTTCATTTTCTGCTGGATCCTTTTCTTCACTCGGATCTGCTTTTGCTTTCTTGCCATCCTCTGCAGGCTCGTCTGCATTAGGGGTATTTAAATCCGACTCTGCAGCATCGGATTCATCTGTTTCATTTGCATCTGCTTCTTCGCCCTCTTTTGTTTCAGAGGAAGCTTCTTCGTCCTCTTCTGTTTTAGAGGAAGCTTCTTCGTCATTCGCTTGCTCTTTTGTTTCATTCACTTGGTCTTCGGCAGCATCCGTATTATCCGCTTCTTGTGCATTTGCAGTTAGTGGTGCTACTGGAGAAAAAGTCAACATTAAAATGAGCATGAATGTCGAAAATTTCTTAAACATGTAATCCCTCCAATATTTTTATTTTTGAGCTAGCACACTTTGGTCATCAACTATGACTTGCTCGCACCCATTTAAATAGGATTACTTTATTCTGCTAACTCTTTGTCTTCAACCATGTGTAAGTTTAAACAATTTAATAAATTGCCACAAGAGATAATTTTCTCATGTTTTTCTACTTAGTTATATACCATTTACTTCCATTTATAGTTCTTTTGACTTAATTTTTATACGATCAATTTCAATAATAATGCTTACATATTTTACTTGAAAATCAAAAACATCATACAATAGTTTTGTTTTTGCGATAATATTCAAACAAATTAATCTAGCTATGTAAATTCTCACTACTTATCAGCAGTTTAAAAAATGAGAAAAAGTAATCATTTCTGTATAAACGATTGAACAAACATAGAAAGGATTTGAGGATAAATACATAGGGATAAAATAACGTTTTCGTCATTTTCAAAAAATAAATCTAATCTTTTACGTAAATTATTATGATTTCATACAATATTTGACAATAAAAAATCCTCATCATTGATTAATATTCGACCAATAATGAGGATTTAATGACAATTTTTAAAGCAACAATCCCATAAATGCGGTTGCCATTCCAAAATAAATTAATATAGATGTTAAGTCATTCAATGTTGTAATAAACGGTCCAGATGCAACAGCGGGATCAATATTTATTTTTTGCATGATTAACGGAATGATAGCACCGGAAAGAGTCGCCACAGTTAATGTCACTAAAATAGCAATCCCAACTAAAACACCTAAGAAAATGTTCCCTTTCCAAAAATAAATTAAAAAGGTAACAAGAATCCCACAAGATCCACCTACAAAAAGGCCTGTTGCAATTTCTTTCATAATCATTTTGATTTTTTTCTCTGAGCCGTAATCACCAACTGCAATACCACGAACGGCGACAGCGAGCGATTGTGTACCTGCGTTTCCTGCCATTCCTGCAATTAACGGTATAAAAATTGCAACGATTGGAACTTGTTCTAATGTTTCTTCAAAGCCATTTATCAAACTCGCAGTAATCATGCCCAAAAATAATAAAATGATTAACCATGGTAACCTTTTTTTCGCTGCTTGAATTGGGTTTGAATCTCGATCCTTTGTCCCTGTTCCTGATAATGCGGCAAATTTGGAATAGTCATCAGTTGCTTCCTCATCCATAACGTCTAAAATATCATCTACCGTAATGATCCCAAGTAAATGATTTTGAAAATCAACAACTGGAAGTGCTAAAAAATCATAATCCCGCATCATTTGAGCAACTTCTTCCTGATCACGACCAACCGAGACAGAAACAACATTTTCAGACATTAAATCTTCAACAATTTCGTCATCATTTGCAATAATTAAGTCACGTAACGATAATACACCAACTAAACGTTTCTGCTCATCTAATACATACGTATAATAAATGGTTTCCGCATCTGGAGCTTTTTCTTTCATTTCCTGTAATGTTTCCTTTGCTGTTTGCGATTTTAAGATAGACACAAACTCTGTTGTCATTATACTACCGGCAGTCTTTTCTTCATAATGGAGAAGTGCCTTAATTTCTTCGGCTGACGACCTATCCATTATCGTTAAGAAACTTGCTACTTCATCTTTTGTAAGCTCCTTTAAAATATCAACCGCATCGTCAACAGCCATTTCAGCAAATACCATTGTGGCAAATCGAGGATCCATTTCTGTTATAAATTTTTCTGCTTCATCTAAATCAATGTACTCCATAATATCTGACATTTCTAACGGAGATAAATACGTATAAATTCTCACACGATCCTCATATCCTTGCTCTCTGAAAAACATAGCTTGGTCATACGGATGAATTTCAAGAAACTTTTCTCTAAACTTTTCTGTATCTTCTTCCATTAATAAATCTTTCAATTCATCTGCTAATAATTCTACTTCCTGTACATTTTCAACCATCATTTTCACCCACTTTTTATTTTTAATTAAAGTGTTAGGTGGCTTGGCACTAACTTTATAATGTAGAGGTAGTATTTTACCCTAAAAAGTAAAAAAGACACCTCTACGAAGAAGGTGTCATCATAAATAACCTATGATTAAAAGCCTCCATCGTGGAGTTTTAGCACTATATGGCCTGGATGTTCATCCCACTGCGTTAAAAACTACCTTAAGTCGATAGTTTCTGTTGACCCATTGGAGTCTCTCGACATTTCTGGGTAGCAGCTTACTTCCATATAGGAGCCTCACCTAACGAGGAAAAACATATTGAAATTCTATTCTTTATCATAACAAATCTGAATAAAATGTCAAATATTTTACTTGCCTAATATGATGTTCTGTATATCAGCTGAAAGTTTTGATACAGTTTTGAATTTTTTCTTTTGCCAAAAAATGTAAAATGTTATTTCTTCACAATTTGATACTTCCAGGACTAAAGTCGTGAGCCTTAAACCTTATGATTTAATGGATGGGATTCTAGTAGTTCTTGTTGTTTTTTTCGAAATAAAATATTCTTTATGTACAATAACTTTATCGTATGCCCCATCACACCTAAGATATAAACTGCAACATCATTTCGTTACGGGTAGATAGTTGAACGTTTACTTTGTTGGCGAATACTAGCCGATATAGGGAATAGAGAAATTTCTAAGGAGTCTTTTTTCATAATGCAGAGCGGCTGCCGATGGACACGGAGTCGTTATTCATAATTCGGAGTAGCTGCCAATCAAGTGTTTCCGTAGCGATAAAACATTCACTATTCGAAGTCACTGCGCAGTATTCATCAAATATGACAGTGAAAAGTCTTAGAATTTAGTTGTATACAAATTTTTCAGCAAACTGTTATTCGAAATTAACTAAGGAAGTGGATCTCCATACTCCTTACTATTACCAAAGTTTATTTATTACTTCTAGTTACCGCAATTAACCAACTTTAGATAATTGGGCAAAAATATGTCCAATAGAAGAACCCAAAGCGATAAGTCTCCTAGATATTACTTCACTCAGAAATTTTTTTAAAAAAGTGGTAACTGCTTACGGTGAAGTGTAAATTGGGGCAAAAAACTATAAGGAAGCTACTAACCCTTAGTACAAAAAGTTTACAAATTCTGTCGACTTACTACCAATTTAAGCCGACAGTTTCTGCTAACCCTTGGAGTCTCTTGACATTTCTCAGTGGCCAGCTTACTTCTATATAGGAGCTCTAACCCTATCGAGGCGAAATCTATTTACAGTCCATCCTTTTTCATTACATACATGAATTACTCACCTGGAATGATGATTTGCATATCTGCTGGTAAGTTTGAAACGATTTGAATCTTTTCTTTTGATAAAGGATGAATAAATGTTATTTCTGCGCAATGCAATGCTTGTCTATTTATTTTTTCTGTTTTTCCACCATATAAATCATCGCCAACAAGAGGATGACTTAAGTAGGAAAAATGTATGCGAATTTGATGAGTCCGACCAGTTTCCAGATCAATCTTTACTTCTGAATAAGCACCCGTTTGCTGGATAACTTCAAAATGTGTAACCGCCCTTTTTCCATCATCTCGCACCATTCGTTCAATGATTGAATCTGGATTTCTACCAATTGGTGCATCGATAGTACCTTTCTTTTTATCAAGAGATCCGTGAATAATTGCCCGATACATACGTTTAATTTTATTTTCACGTTGTAAGTCAGAAAGTAATGAATGACTGTATTGATGTTTCGCAACCAACACTAAACCTGACGTATCTTTATCTAGCCGAGTTACGATATGAATTGTATAAGGAATGTTTTTTTCTTTATAATAATAGGCTATTCCATTAGCAAGTGTTCCTGTCGGATGAAGTTTTGAAGGAATAGTCGGTATACCAGCTTCCTTATTAATAACTAGCAAATCTTCGTCTTCATATACAATTTCCAGACCCATTTTCTCAGGGAAGACTGAACTTTTTTCTTCAGGTGGAAATACTATTTTGAGAACATCATCTGTTTTAAGTACATAACGTACGGTTTGTTTATCCCCATTAATTAATAATTTCCCACCGATTTTCAATCTTTTTAAAAGTCGATTTGAAACGTTTAATTCATTTAATACATATTCGCGTAAAAGAATTCCTTCATACTTTTCCGTGATTTTCCGTTTCAAAACAAACCGATCATTATTCATCTCGTTTAACTTCGGTAACAAAGGAATCACGCACCCGATTCCAAAATGGGAAAGGTCTGTACCTAACAAATCGAACTCGTTCTTTTGCTACGCGGCATTGAATAGATTTCACATTTGTAAAAGATCTTGTAATATGATCAAAAGCAATAATAAAACTATCCTTCCTCAACGGTCGCAGTAAACATGTATGATGCTTCGGTAAAATTAATGGAGAGCCGATTGTACGAAATACTCGGTTATTAATCGATGCAATTTCCGTAATTTGTATCGATTCCAGCGAAGGATGAATGATTCCTCCACCAAGCGCCTTATTATAGGCTGTACTACCAGATGGTGTTGAAATACATAATCCATCTCCACGAAACGTTTCAAAATGTTCTCCACGAATTTGAACATCAAACACGACTGAACCTTCTACAGTCTTAATTGTCGTTTCATTTAATGCTAATGAACGTAATGATTTTTTCTCGTCATTACTAAAACGGATGATGACCTCTAGGAGTGGATATTCAACTACATGAAAAGGTGTTTTTGCAATTTCGATAACTAGTTTCTCAATTTCATCCGATGTCCAATCCGTATAAAAACCTAAATGTCCAGTATGTACGCCGAGAAATGCTGTTGTATCTAATTTATCCACATAACGTCTGAAAGCTTCTAAAAATGTCCCATCTCCTCCAACTGAAATAACTAATTCTGGAGTTTCTGTATCATATAATAAATCAAAATCAATTAAATATTGTTTCATTTTTGCTTTTATTTTATCGGAACGCTCGTCCCCTCTTGACACAATTGCAAATTTCATCTGAAGTTACCCCCTATATGTTTAACATTACAAGATACGAATCAAAAATTGCCTATACTTCTATTTTATCATATAACGTGCGGGCAACATATCAACACACATGAGAGAACCTTTGCATCTTCTTGAAAATTCCGAGATAATAAATATAAATTATCGAAAACAATACACATTTACTTGGAGGAATTATGGCTCAAGAAATTGAAATAGAATATAAAGTGTTACTTACGAAAAAAGAATATGAAAACATTGCTTCATCTCTTCCTTTTCCCACAAACTCTGTCAACCAAGTCAATTATTATTTTGAAACAAAACAATTCGATTTTAAAAAGCAACATAGTGCGCTGAGAATTCGTGAAAAAAACAATAAATACACGCTTACTCTAAAACAGCCACATGTTGAAGGAATATTAGAAACTCATGATAACATAACGGAAGAAGAATATAAAAATTGGTTGAAAGGAAATCCAACTCCAACTGTTCATGTAGGGAAACAGTTAGAGTATATGGGGATTCCAATAAAGGAAATAAAATATTTTGGCTCTTTATCAACGGAGCGGAAATCGTATAAAGCAGAAGATATTTTATATGTGTTGGATAAAAGCACTTACAACGGAAAAATTGATTATGAATTAGAAATAGAAGCCCCGTCACAAGAAAAAGGACGTGAAGTATTTAATCAATTAATACAAAACTACCGAATTACACGAAAAGAACCGATTACAAAAATTGAACGCTTTTTCTACAGTTTATAAGTATACACCATGCAAAACTTTTGCCTTTCTAGTAACTGATTGTTACAATATGTAAAAAAGTGGGACAGTATAAACCTACCATGAACAACTATGAGGAGTCTTAACATGTCAAAACCAGGAACGATTTATGAAGCTATTGGTGGACAGGAAGCAGTCGATAAAATAATCGATTCATTATATAAACATATAGGAGCTCATGAAAAATTAATACCTATTTTTCCTGATGATTTACAAGAGTCAGCGCGAAAGCAGCGGCTTTTTTTAACACAATTTTTCGGAGGACCACGTCTTTATCTAGAAGAAAGAGGTCATCCGATGTTGAAACGGAGACATATGGAATTTGAAATAACGCCTGAAAGAAAAGATGCATGGTTAGAGTGTATGAATAAAGCACTACATGAAGCCAATATTAAAGAGCCTTATCTTTCGGCAATTTTTGAAAGACTTACAATGACAGCACAACATATGATTAACACTGAAGAATGAATTTCTCTTCCCAAATACAGAATGACAATTGAGACCACAAAACTATCTTAAACTATCAGATTATAACATACTTTATGGTGGTAAACGTATACATGGTAATATATAAGACTGTTGTATAATATATTATCTTAGAAAACTTGGCTTATCGCCAAGCCCCGGCGAAAGCCTTAGTTGCACTTATGCAGTAGGAAAGTTTTATACTTTCTTATCTGCCAATGAAAGAGGGATTCATATGGATGCGTTTGATGTTCAAAGCAATACTCCCCATCTAAGTACAAACTATCCGTTTATAAAATTTATAAATAAACCAGTAATGATTTATTATTTTATTGATCCAATTTGTAAAGAATGTTGGACCATTGAAAAATCTATTAAAAAATTGACGATGAAATATGGTGCATTTTTTAATGTTCGTCCAATCATCAGTCATTTATTTGGTTCACCAAATTCCCATTGCAAAAATCGCTTTCCAATGAATCAATGGGATAGTTATTATATTTCAATCGGCATAAAGGCTGCAGCTTTACAAGGGAATAAAGCTAGCCGAGACTTTTTACGAAATATTCAAGAGCTTATCTTTTTATACCAAACAAACGAATCTGTAGAAGTAGTTTTGTATAAAGCGGCATTCCAAGCAAATTTAGATATCAATGAATTTAAAAATGATCTTTTCTCCCCATCTGCACTGAAAGCTTATCAGGGAGATATGCGTCTAATTCAAGAAATGGAAGTTGAGCAGTTTCCTACTTTAGTTTTTTTTAGCCAACATATTGAAGATTACAGTATTAAAGTTTCTGGACTAGAACCCTATGAGACATATGCGTATTTATTGAAAAAGATGATACAATCAAATACAGATACGAAACAAAGAATACCACCACTTGAAATTTACCTTAAAAGTTACAAACGAGTTCAAGCGGAAGAAGTTGCTTTTATATTCGATGTACCAATTAAGGTTGCAGAAAAAAAGTTGAAGAAATTGCAGCTGGAACGAAAAGTAAAGAAAGTAGAAAGTAATGGAAAAACCTTTTGGGAGTATCAAGGAGAAAACTAAACATAAATGTCTACTTCATTTACTAAATTAATCCACTATATTAGCCGGGACCTCTTAGATTTTAAACACACCCTGTCATAAGAGAGTGGATTTTTTCCTTTTATAAAATTAGCTCGATTAATTGGAATAACTTTATTAATATTTCCCCTTAAAATGTCATACCATTTTATTGGGAGGGGATTCTAATGCGTCTTTTAGCTTTACTACCAGTTTTTTTCTTCCTATGCACACTTGTATTAATTGTCATGAATTTTTTTGCCCTTATGCGACTTATCTCATTTTTTATCACTTTGCCTCTTTTGTTTCTGTCTATATACTTAACTCTTTATACACTTACTTATCAAAAAGTGTACCGGGGAACAAAACAATCACGTAATTTTTAAGTCTAATAGTGAATTGCAAAAAGTGAATAAGAATTACTACCACTACAAAATCTGCAACATACTTCAAAATTTGTACAGGAAGCATCGTTGAAATTGAATTTTCTTCATATTCTTTCGATCGTTTTAGTGCATCTTTATATGAAAATCCACCAGTTTCGTATTTTTTCATTTTTTTCTCTTCCTGTTTTAATGCAGAAACTGTAACAATTGCCGTCACAATCACTAACATAAGACTAATTACTATTAATATAGTGTACATTATTCATCCCTCGTTTATTAGAATTTGTAGTCATTATACATTTTCTAGTACCGATTACCTGTGACTTAAAACACACTTTTTTACCAAATTTAGACTTGCAGCAGAATGGTAGGGACTATTCTTTCTAATTTTCTGCGATTATTGGACACTGGTGAAGCCCTTTCTACAAATAAAAAAGCGAACCGCAGAAAGTGCGATTCGCTTTGTGTTTACTTATTAACGAAAATCTCTCGTTTCTTCGATTATTCTACTTGCCACAACATAACCTAAAACAGATGCAAAAATGACTAATAACGTATTAAAAAAGCTTCTCATCGTTTGGAATTCCTCCTTCTCAATGTTTGTAATCTTTAAAACGGTCGAATTTTTCCTTTTTTAAGTAAGATTTTTGTTCCTCCAAGAAGGAATATAGAACGGTTATCTACTACTTTTTTCATCGCTGCAGCTGATTTCCCTTTCAATTGCGTTCCTGAAAATACATTTCCAATTCCATCTGTTACCCCAAGTGATGCTACTGTACCACGGTCATTGAATTCAAATTTTTGTAGCGGCTCACCGTATAATAATGCGCGAATATTATAAGCACACGTATCTGCGTGTTGCATTGCCGCTTGAGCTGTTGGTGGATATGGTTTATTTGTCTCCTCGTCCATTACCCAAGCACAGTCACCTAAAACAAAAATGTTTTCATGTCCCGGAGCACGTAAATCACCATCAACAGTAACTTTTCCACGAGTTAACTCAAAACCAGATTTATCTAAAACAGAGCTGCCCGTTACTCCACCAGTCCAAACAATTGTACCTGCCTTAATCTCTTCATTATCTTCACCAATAATAAAGCTATCTTCTGTACATTCATTTATTGTGGCACCAAGTCTAAATTCAACCCCACGGTCTTCGAGGGATTTCATTGCATAAGCGACTAGATCTTTATCAAACATCGGTAAAATTGAAGGCATTGCTTCTACGTTAATAATTCTCACTTTTCTACGGTCAATATCATATTTTTTACATAATTGCGGCACTTTCTCAGCTAGTTCACCAATAAATTCAATTCCTGTAAATCCGGCTCCACCAACTAGAATCGTTAAGGCAGAGTCATTTAAATCTTCATCAGCTCTATATTTTGCAAATTGCAATTCAATTTGTTCACGAATTAAACGGCTTGAATCAATATCTACGATTGCAAAAGCATTTTCTTCCATACCTTTGATACCAAAAGTATTTGATTCGAATCCGAGTGCAATAACTAAATAATCATATGTAATTTCACCGTTTTCTAAAATAACCCGCTGATCTTCTTTATCTACTTCTACAACAGCATCATAAATTAAGCGAACTCGATTTGGATTAATTACATCGCTAATCATGAAACGCGCTTGGTTTGGATTAATTGTCCCTGCAGCTACTTCATGAAGCCAAGTTGTCTCATAGTGGTAATTATGTTTATTAACTAGAACGATATCTGCCTCTTCAGGTGCTAACATTTTAGTTAGTTCTCTTGTTGTTTTTAGACCGGCATATCCAGCTCCAAGCACAACAATTTTAGGTTTGTTACTCATTAAAATCCACCTTCCCCAATATTGATTGTAGTTTATTGATCCCTGTTTCGTGGTAAAATCTCATTATAATTATTGTACATAACTGATTATTATTATACAAAACATAACAAGAAATTGTGCAACTTTTCACGTACTATATGAATAACCTAGATGTGCAGAAAAACAATTCATCGTAAGAGGATGTTCAATAAGACTAATATGTAAATAATATCAAAGAACGACTCAATTTGCTAATCATTTTTGCACTTCATTACTATTTATACTGGACGCACAGTAATTTCATTAATATTCACATAATCTGGTTGTGTAACAGCATAATAAACAGCATTTGCAATGTCTTCTGCTTCCAACATTTTTCTATCGACTGCCGTCCTTCTAGCCAAATCTGTATCAACCATTCCTGGTGAAATATTTGTCACTCTCACTCCAGTACGTGCAAGTTCTTTTTCAAGCCCCATAGAGATCGCACGAACTGCAAATTTTGTTGCACTATAAACAGTGCTTCTTTTCGTTACTTCAAGTCCTGATACAGAAGCGATATTAATAATATGCCCTGTTTTTCGTTCTAACATGGAGGGGATCACTGCGTTGACACCGTATAATACTCCTTTAATATTGACGTCAATCATTTGCTCCCAATTTTCCACCTGTCCATCTGTAACAAGCGCATTTAACATAAGCCCCGCATTATTTACGTAGATATCAATATCTCCAAAATGTTCTTCTACTTTTTTCACCATCGATTCCACTTCAATCCGGTGAGCAACATCAACAGGTACAGCAAGCGCCTTTCCACCTGTTCCTTCATTTATAGCTTCTGCTAATACAGTTAGTTTGTCCTCCCTACGTGCAACTAATGCCACATTTACACCTTCTGCTGCAAACTTTTTAGCAATAGCCTTTCCTATGCCGCTACTTGCCCCAGTAACAATAGCAGTTTTTGTCATGATATCATGCTCCTTTAATTAAAATTTATGGTTGATCTTTAGGTGTGTCTTCTATTTCCTCCGGTTGTTCTGGTTCTGTAGGTATCTCTGGTGCTGGTTCAGTTATTGGTTCTTCCGGCTTCGATTCCGGTTTCGGGTCTGGAGCAGGTTTTTTTTCAGATTTAGACTCCGTTTTTGTTTTAGTGTCATTATCTTTTTCTGGATTCTTATTTATCGAACCACTACTATTGTTACTTGTATTGTTATTTGTATTGTTATTTGTATTGTTGCTTGTTTCTGTTTCACTCGGTCTATTTGGGTTCCAAGTTGTATTCGTTTGAGTAGTTGTATTGTCTCCCGGGCTTTCAGTCGATTCTTGATGCGGTTCTATTACTTGTTCTTCCTCTTCTTCAACAACTTCCTCATCCAGTCCCTCTTCATCCAATTCGATAGTTTCTAATTCGTCTATAAATGCGTCTAAATCAGCTTCTTTTTTCTTTACAAAATGATGAGCTAAAAGCGTGGGATTCCCATGAAACTCCTTGGGTTTCTTTTCTTCTTTCTCATTTACTACTTTATTAGCTGTATTTGTAGCCCCCCATGTATTTTTTCCGATAAAGACAACCGAAACAAATAGTAAAAAAATTATAATATTAAAAACGGTCAATTTTTTATTTTTCACAGAAAGCCCCCTAACCGTATACAGTTTTACTTAATTACCATTGTATACGATAGGGGACAAGAGTTTCAAATAAGTTTTGTCGTTAATTCTTCAAATTGTGACTAGTCATTAAATAACGTTTGAATAAAATAGAGTAAAATACAAATAGCGGTTCCTATGGTATATCGGCGGATTCGGTACATTTATCGGCGAGTCCTAGTCTCCTGGTTTATCGGCATTTTCGGCAGATTTATCGGCGACTAATGCGGGTTCTTGTAAGGCAGGTTCCTTTTATTTTCCCCCCTTTCTTATTTCACCGTATGTAGCAAGGTTTTATGCTAATTAAACGTAAAAAAAGAATGTATTCATCGTAAAAATGATGAATACATTCTAATGGGTAATCATTCATTTGTGACAGATTTAAGGCACTTCTACAGTTTTATTACCAAATCCTTAGCAAAAAAGTATAAATATGTCACTTTTACAGGCTGATGTAAAATATCTTCTATAGACTTTTTATATAGGTTTACTTGAGTAGAATAACGTTCTTTCAGGGTTTCTACTACTTCTTCTGTTACCTCTCCGCTTATTGCATCTGTTTTATAATCCAAGATGATAATGCCATCATTTGTATGGACAATACAGTCAACTACTCCTTGAATCAACACTTTTTCATTTAAATTACCTTGCCAGTCACTATAAACCTCACTGGCGTCCAATGTATACGTAAATGGAACTTCCCGCTCTATCTTTTCACTTGTTATTATCAGTTGGGCAATATCATTTGCAAAAAAGTTTTTAATTGCCTCCACATCCATTGCCTCAGCTTCTTGTTCCGTTAATTTTTCTTCTTCAACTAATTGAATGATAAAATCTCTTATCTCACTTTGTGAAAATTGTTTTGTTAACGGTATATGTTGCATAACGGTATGCATAGCTGTTCCGATTTCAGCTGGTGTAAGCTCTTTCTCCTCTTGCATAAATAACGGCCTAGTTGTTAAAGGTTGTCTAAATGGTGTTAATAAACGTTTGTCACTGTAGTCATCTGTTACTTCTTGGCGTCTTTTTATTTCCGTTACACTTTGTTTCGCACGAGTTTCCGCTGCTTCTTGAAATGGATAATGAAAGGACAGTTTTTGATCGACTTCTCTTTGCAAATTTTCATTCGTATACGGAACCTTATTCCAATTAACAATCGTTGATTTTAACTCATCTTTTGTAATTTGTTCCTTTTCATTGATATGAAGTAACTCTTCTGCAGGTAAAACTTCAATATGCCATTTCGAAGGATGTTCACGAATATCAGTCGGAATATCGACGAACTGTTCCTCATCACGCAGGTGATTGGCATCTTCATGGCGAATAAGTGCAGGTCCGATTAGCTCTAAATACGTTTTTGCTTTTTTCCTTTGCTGATTTGGTAAAATCCAAGCTGGATGTTCGGTAATTTCCCGCCATTTCTCTTGCACCTTTTCAAACGAAGGAAGATTCCCAATCATAACGAGCTTTTCCTTAGCTCTTGTCATCGCTACATAAAGAACACGCATTTCCTCTGCTTGTGACTTACGTAAAAAGGCTTCTTTCAGTGATTGATAATAGAGTGTCGGATAAGTAATCCGTTTTACGGGATCAATGAACTTTGTTGCAAAGCCGCGATCTTTATCCAGAATATATTTTTTACGTATGTCTTGTTGGTTAAATTCTTTATTTATTTGTCCAATTATGACAACCGGAAATTCGAGCCCCTTACTTCCATGAATTGTCATCATTCTAACAACATCTTCTTGTTCACTTAATGCTCGTGCTTCACCTAAGTCCTTATCTTGTTCCTCCATTCGTTCAATAAGCCGTAAGAAGCGGAACAATCCTCGAAATGATGTCGATTCATAGCTTCGTGCTCGGTCATATAAAGCACGTAAATTAGCTTGTCTCTGCCTGCCCCCAGGAATACCACCAACAAAATCGTAATAGCCGGTTTCTCTATATATTTGCCAAATTAATTCTGAAAGATCTCCTTCTATAGCAATTTCTCTAAAGGCTTTTAATTGCTCTAAAAATTTCTGTACAATTTGACTTGCTTCTTGATTTCGTAATGCATAACTTCTTACTGCTTGATAAAAAGGTTCCCGTCGATTCATTAATCTTATTTGCGCTAACTGTTCTTCATTTAAACCAACAATTGGTGATCTAAGAACTGAAGCGAGCGGAATATCTTGAAACGGATTATCAATTACTTTTAACATATTAATCATTACTTGTATTTCAATCGCTTCAAAATAGCCTTTATCAAGCTCAGCGTAAACAGGAATTCCTTGTTTTTTAAACTCTTCTGTTATCGTCGGCGCTTCTTTCAGCGACCTAAGCAAAATGACAATATCTCGATATTGAAGATTGCGTTGTTTATTTGTTGCTTTATCAATTACTTGTACGGGGGCTTTTTCTTTTTTACCAATCCACTCTTTTATTTTTTCTGCATACAACCTTGCTTCTAGTTGAATCGCTTCTAATTCTTCAACAGTCTCCGATTCTTCATCTAAATTTCTAGTTTTTTCTGTGTCTCGGTTAATGATGATAAGTTCCGTTTCCGGATTTTTCAGTTCAAAGTCTTCATAAGAATAGTTTCCATAGATAAGCTCCGCACGTTCATCATAGTCAATTTCTCCGACTGTTTCATCAAGAATTTGTTTAAAAATATAGTTAGTAGCGTTTAACACTTCTTCTCTACTGCGGAAGTTTTTAGCCAAATCAATTCTTCTACCTGTTGATTCGTCTTTAGCAAACCGTTTATATTTATCCAAAAACAGTTGTGGCTCTGCATGACGAAAACGATAAATACTCTGCTTTACGTCCCCAACCATAAACATATTGCCATTTTCTCGATCGCTCACAACGGAGAGAATCGTTTCTTGAACATTATTAATATCTTGGTATTCGTCTACCAAAATTTCTTTAAACTGATTTTTATAGTAGTAGGCGATGTCAGAAGGGATAATATTGTCTTTAGTCGATGCTGGATCAATTAATATTTCGAGCGCAAAATGTTCCAAGTCACTAAAATCTAAAATAGCCCGCTCTCTTTTCACTTCAGAAAATCGTTTTTTAAATTCACTTACAAGTTCCGTTATTTTTTTAATTACTGGATATAAAATTCGCATATCTTCCATATGAGCAGCTAAACTTCGGGTGAAAAAATCTTTTTTCATCTTATCGAACGGCTTGCGGAATCGATCTCTTAACTGTTTTACTTTTTCCTTTTTCTCATCCGAACAATCAACACTTTTTCTAGATAAACTTTTAAAAGTAACAGAGTTAATATACTGTGCAAGCTCATCCCAACTTGTTAGCGACATGGCTTGATTAATTATCTGCATATCAGCTTCTAGTGCTTCAAGATAATGATACGGTCCATCACTTTCTCCAGCTACCGCCATTGCACGATCGATATCTTGTTTCCAAGCCAAAAACTGTTCCATCACTTCGTCTTTTAACATCGTAAGCCAAGGTAGATCTTCTTCTTTGCAATCGTTAGGCAAATTATACATTTCCGCCACTTCTTGTAGCCATTCTTCTGGCCAAGGATGCTGGTCGGCAAAATTATAATTTCGTAAAATAACTTCTTCTAGTTCAACATCACTTCGATCATTTGAGAACATATCGACTACTGTAAAAAAGACTTCCTGTTCTTCCCCTTCTTGACCATACGCATCTTCAAACATTTCCTCCATTACCTCTTGTTTGATTAGATCAAGTTCCATCGTATCTGCAATCCGAAATGCTGGATCAAGGTCCAATAAATACGCATACTGCCTCACAACTAATGTACAAAAGGAGTGCAATGTGGAAATCGAAGCTCTTTGCAATAGTGATAATTGCTTTTTCAAATGATAAGATGTCGGGTCTTTTGTTATTGCTTCTTCTAATGCTTTACCAATTCTACTCCGCATTTCTTCTGCTGCGGCATTTGTGAAAGTAGCTACTAATATTTCATCAATATTTAATGGATCATCTTGATTTGTAAGCTTTTTAATTATTCGTTCCACAAGTACCGCTGTTTTACCAGAGCCTGCTGCTGCTGCAACTAATATATCTGAACCGCTTCTATCAATTGCTTCTTGCTGTTCTTTCGTCCAAGCAACCAAAATTATATCCCTCCTTTTTCCATCGTTTTTTCTTCTAATCTCTTTAAAATATCCTCTTCTTTAAGTAACGGTAATTTCCTGAAACTATTCTCTTTTAATGTTGGATCAAATTGACAAACAGATTTAAAACTACAAAAGCGGCAGGCATTTCCTTCTTTATTTTCATATGGATTTAACTCAATTTTCCCTGATGTTATTTCGATCCCAGCTTGCCTAATAAGTTGATGAATATGATTTCTTAATAAGTCGAATGTTTCTTCATCAGCAACTTTGGAATGTTTACGAAAACTTCCATTTTTATTAATGCCAAACGGTGCGATATCGCTCCAACCTGACTCAAGCGAAGTATCCATCAGTTGAACAACATCTTTTTCTGATGAAATAAGTCCATCCATCTTATATTCTTTTAATATTTTCTTAGAAAGTGCGTGCTCATTGATATTTTCATTCTCATTAATCATTGGATTGTGCACATGGAAATATAAAATTCCAGCTGGAGAAGCTTTCATGCCAAGCCAAGCTTCAGACTGCGATAACACTACATCCAAGTATGTTAACATCTGAAGAGCCAGTCCATAATAAACATCTTCTAAACGTAAGCCTCTTGAACTCGATTTATAATCTATAATTCTTAAATATAGCTGATCATGTTGGAGCGACTGATCGACACGGTCAATTCGCCCTCTTAAAATAAGTTCATAACCATTTGGAAGGGAAATTGTCACTGGATCCAGTCCTGAATCAAATCCAAAATCAAGTTCAATTCCAACTGGCGAAAAACCGCTCACCCTTGCTTGTTCACTTAATATGAATGTTGCTTTTGCTATAACATCACGAAGTTTACGTTTAATATATTTATACCGATTGGTACTTGATAAAATATGGTGTTGAAGAGCCGGAGCCAAATGTGAGATCGATTTCTTCGCATATTGTTCAGAGTCTTCTTTTGTTAAGTCGGCAAAACTTCCCTTTTCCGTTTGCACCCATTCTGTAATAGATTTTAAAGCTTCGTGAAAAAGTTGACCAATGTCTGGTGCGTCTAACTTATATGTACGACGTTCTTCGAGATTCAAACTATACTGTAAAAAGTGACGATAGGAACATTGGTTTAACAACTCTAAACGTGAAACACTTGTCTTCACTTGTTTCGGATATAATTGCTTAACAGTATCAACAGATAAAGATACAGCTTTATTTTCATAGAATAAACTTTGCAGTACATGATACGTTGTACTATATTTTTCTTCTTTTTGTACATACCAGTCGAGTACATTCCACCAAATGTCCTCTACATGGTATCCTCTAATATAACGAGATAATTGTGCAGTTAGTGCCGCTCTTGTTTTTACAGGTGTTGTTATAAACCTTGCAGCGTCTTCTAACTCATCCGGGTCTGTTAATAAATTAGGTGTCTTTAATATTGGATAAAATTCCTGTAGGCGACCGATCATTGGAGATGGGGTTTTCATATTCCCTTCATTGTCACTTAACACATAACTTACCCATAAAAAATCTGTTGCCAATGTAAATGCTATATACATATAAAAGGAATCATCCAATAATACACGTCTAGAACTGGCTGCAAGTTCAACACCAAATTGTTGTAAAAACTCTCGCTCCTTTTCATTGATCATGCCCTCGACTGCAGGCTTCATTGGCCAAGTACCTTCATTTACGCCTAATAGAAAAGCACATTTCTTACTTGAAATCCGTGATTGATCAATTGTTCCAACAATGACTTGATCCATACTTGGTGGCACATGAGAAAACTGCAGTGCTTCAAGCCCTGCTTCAAATGTTTTACGGAACATTGAAAACGTTAATTCTTCTTCACCGATCATTTCAACCGCTTCATCAAGAAGCTGAATAAATGCATTCCATACTTGATCTTCTTCACGTGCGCTTTCAATTTCACCGATTGTATCAAAATAATTTCTTCGTTTTTCCAACTGTTTCGGGATATGTAAACGTTCCAGCAATAAATAAATGGCTTCACAACGCTCTTCTATCGTTATTTTCCCGCTTAACTCCTGATCAATTTGTTTCATTGCTTCTACTACTTGGTTTCTGTAGCGATTAATTTTCGTCTCTTCTTCTAATTCACGATCTGTTTGTGCTGCTTCAGAAAATCCTCGAAAACGTTTGTATATCCAGTTCCCCTCTTGTAGCCACTGTTTTTTTCCTCGGATTCCATACTCTAAACAATAGTTTTCCAATTCATCAATCGCATCGATAGTTAAAGGATAGGTTTTATCAGTTGCGGGTATGAGACCCGTTTTTAATAATCGGAAAACAGCATCATAACGCCAATTTGATTCAATGACATCAAATAAAGAACGAATAAATTCGATTAACGGATGGTTTAACATGACCCGTTTTTCATCAATAAAAACAGGTATATTATAATCTTTAAAGATTGTACGAATTAAATCATGATATGTTTCTGTTTCCCTCACAAAGATCACGATATCTTTATAACGATAGTTTTCGTTACGCACTAACCGTAAAATCTCTTGAATGACACCGTCCAATTCCGCCCTAGGATGCACCGCTTCATTTAGACTAATTGAGTTATTTGCTTTACCTGTATAGACAGGTGTTGGCCTGTCATCAAAGAACTTTTCTAGATGGAATAACTGAGAATTATCATCGAATCTCCCATACTCGGAGTTTAAGTGAATTGGCTCTTCGATAAAAATATCATGTTCATTTGCTATGTTACAGAGTCGATAATATGTTTCAGTTGTTTGATAAAAAAGGTCAAGTTCTGATAGTTCGTTCCCGAGATCTGTCGGATCCAAAGTTATGACAACATTCACCTGTTTACTCACCTTTAATAGTTCTGCAACAATCTCCAGTTCATTAGGTGTAAAACGATAAAAACCATCAATATATATATCAGCATTATGTAAAAATGAAGCTATACTAATTTTATTTGCTAACAGTTGTAATTGATCTTCTCCATCAATATATTTATCCTGCAGCAAAGCGGTTAACTCATGATAAATATAGTGTAAATCTGTCAACTTATTCGTTAAAGGAACATTTTGCCCAATATAATGTAATTGTTCTTGTAACATATCTGGTGTAATGCAATGTCTTTTAAATTCTGTAATAATACCTTCCAGCTCTTCGATAAACCCTTGCTTGTCCACAGCTTTTTGAAACATAGAAAAACGCTCCACTCGTTGATCAATGATTTTGCGTAACATCATTTGAATTCCTGTAGAGCTGATAAATTGTCTAGTACTTCCGCCCGTTTCCTGCAGAACTCGCCATGCCAATCTAGAAAAACTTACGACCTGAGCACGGATGCTTCCCTTTATGTCTTTCTCAAATAAAGCATATTCCTGCTGAAACGTCATTTGTTCCGGGACAATATAATATATTGGATCTCCGTTTGGATTGGAACGTAATTTTTCTTGAATTTCTTGAACAATGAATTCGGTTTTATCTGTATCTGCTCTTCCATATATAATTCGTAAACTCACTTTGCTCCCCCGCCTCCTTCGTAATTTTCAAGGCTCGTTTTTTTTCTTTTTAATAATTTTTTCTCCAAAAATTTACCAAAGATCCAAAATACTAAAATACAGACAGTAACAACGACCGTTTTAACCGGATTTTTAGCAAATTCCATAATGCTCGATCCAATATAGGCGATGGAGAAAATCATTACTGACTTCCCTAAAAGAACAGCCAAAACAAACTGTTGTTTGCTAACATTTGATAACCCAGCTACAATATTAATGACGGACGACGGTGAAAATGGAAAGCAGAGCAAAATAAACATTGGTCCAAAACCATGACGTTCAACCCATGAAGTAATATGTTGCACTTGTTTATTCCGTTTGATTTTCAGCAGTGTTTTTTTATTACCAAACTTACGAATGAGGAAGAATACTAAAATTGATCCCGCAGATGACCCAATCCAAGAATATAAAAATCCTTTTAAAAGACCATATGCTGCACTATTTGCCATGACAAAAACGAATAAAGGTAAAAACGGTAAAAAAGCTTCAATAAATGGAAGTAATATTCCCGGTATTGGTCCGAGCGCTTCATAGTTATCCAATAGTTCGATAACAGTATCAAACAATTCACTTGCTTCTTCTATTGCTTCTGCTGACATAATATCCACGTTTCATGTGCTCCTTGAGAATTCGGCATCTTGTTTATATAATCCCTAATTTTTCATTTTACAGATTTATATTATATTATAAACTAAAAACGTGAATACATAATGTATTTTTATTTGAACATTGATTTAACAGCTTATTCTTTATCCTTTTTTTTATTTTCAATCGCTGCTTTTAAGATTTTCATTCGTGTATCTAAAGAATAGCGAAATTGGGCAGTTCTTTGTAATTGATTCATCATCGAACCATAAGACACATTTATAATAATGCGTCTACCGTTTTTAAAGATAATTTCAGTTTTTGTTTTTCCGATTGATTGTATGTCTTTAACGTGTGAGTGGGCGATCCAAGAGCATTCTTCGTTGGAAGGGGAGGCTGTAGGAAAAAAATACATTCCACTTGAAGGGTCAATAGCGATAGGAGCTTTATGTGTAATTCTACTAATGTCTTTTGTACCTTCTAATCTTCCTTTTAAACTACTTCCAAAAAACTTACATGCTTCATCGATCATTTTTGTAGGGGTAGTATGTACAGTATATTCCTTTTTTTCTTCCAGTACTACGGTGTTTCTTGATCCTTTATCATCCTTCCCAGATAAAACTGCCATCGTTAATGGAGTTACCTCATATGAAATTGTAATCATTGTTTCGTCAAACATAATTTTTCATCCTTTCTTAATTTGAATGAAAAATTAGGGATTATGTATTAATTTAGCACAAAAACTCACAAAAGCAACCAAAAGACCTAATTATCTAAAAAAATTTAATTTTCAGAGGGGAATTTTGACTAAAATTATCATATAAAAAATCTGCATTTCTTGCTAAAAATTAGAAAGAAAGCAGACTCTTATAAATTTTTCCAACTAGTTTCTAATAAATAAGGTTAATAAATTCTTCCTTCGTTATTCTTCCTAAATAATGTGGGATGTCCACATCTTGTAACGCTTTTTCGACTGCAGCTCTTTCATGGCGGACTCCAACTAATATCTTCTCAATATCTTCCACTTCCCCAAGTCCAAAAAAGTCGCCGTAGATTTTGCAATTTTCAATGATCCCTTTTTTAACATCTAAACGAACATCTAATAAACCAGAGGGGAACTTATGGGATGCCTTTTTATTGTATGCTGGAGATTTTCCAAAATTCCATTCCCACTTTTGATATCTATTTCGCGAAATCTCATACACATTTTCCCAATCTTCATCTGTTAATTCATATTTAGGAACATCTGCTATATCAGTAACATTAAAAACCGAACGTAATATTAAATTTTTAAACTCTTCCATCGACATTTCTTCTTCTAAATATTCAGCAATATTTGCGACTCTACTACGAATTGATTTAATTCCTTTTGATTCAATTTTCTCTTTTTTTACATTCAATGCTGCTACAACATGCTCAATTTCAGAATCTAACATTAACGTTCCATGACTAAACATTCTGCCTTTCGTGGAGAATTGCGCATTTCCTGAAAATTTCCTGCCTTCAATTACTAAATCATTTCTACCTTCTAATTTAGCAGGTACTCCAATATCATTCAATGCTCTTATGACAGGTTCAGTAAATTTTGCGAAATTGTGGAAACTATTCCCATCGTCTTTTGTAATAAAGCTAAAGTTTAGATTTCCTTCATCGTGATAAACAGCTCCGCCACCAGATAAACGTCTCACTACTTTAATATTATTTTTTTCTACATATTCAGTGTTTATTTCTTCGATTGAATTTTGATTTTTACCAATAATAATCGATGGTTTATTTATATAAAATAATAAATAAGTATCTTCTTGACCGAAGTTTTTCAATACATACTCTTCAAGTGCCAAGTTAATATAAGGATCTGTAATTCCCTTATTATCAATAAATTTCATATTTACCAACCCCTTCAACATATAGTTTAAATGTTTTTTTCATTTTTGTAACATGGTATGCTTATTTCTTCTCCCAAACCATTCCTTCCTGTGCGAGACTGATCTTTCCTTGATAAATATCTGCTGCTTCCTTAATTAGATTTTTATGATCTCCAAAATGAGGTAAATGCGTTAAGATGACTTCTTCTACATGCGCATTTTTTGCAATGGTACCAACTTCTGTACTAGTCATATGGCCAGATGATGCTGCATCTTGGTCAGCATAAAAATTACATTCAGCTAAAAGCAAGTCCGCATTTTGGCAAAATTTAATCCATTCTTCCTGATAAGCTGAATCAGCTGTATAAACTATTGTACTAGCCCCATCCGTAATTCGCATTCCAAAACAAGGGACAGAATGCTTCGTTCTTAAAAATCGGATGAAGAATGGACCAATTTTTAAAACATTATTCGGATTGTAGGCAATAGCTTTTGTATAGTCATGATTTAAGCTGTTAAACTGTTTTTCATTTTCATCATGTCCGTATATAGGTATAACCTCTTTATTATCCGTACGATAAGACTGAACGAGAAGCGCATGTTGTAGTACACCTACATCAGCAATATGGTCTGCATGATAGTGTGATAATAGTACAGCGGTAATATCTGTTATACTTTTATATTTTTGAAATTTAGACAGTCCCCCACTTCCAACATCGATAACGAGCATAAAGTCATCTTTCTCGAGAACATACATGGAAGAAGCCTTGTCCACTGCAGGATAGCCACCCCAATAGCCTATAATAGTCAGTTTCACTTTCCACCCTCCAAATTAATAATGTTATAACACAGTTTATAAAAATATTAAAAAAAGTAAATTTTGTTGTAAAACAGTGTTGACAATTCACTTATTGTTATAGTACAATACATATAACAAATCGATAATTAAAGTATTTAGCAAAAGTCCTACAGAGGAGGAATTGATTTGGTTAATGTTATTGAATTTTTCAGAAATTTACCTAAGAAGAAATGCAAACACTGTGGTTATGAAATGGTTGAACAAGCTGACTGTTACAGCAATCTTTGTGATGATTGTAATCATCCAGCAAGATAACAATCAGAGTTCAATCCATTTTTAACAATATTTTATAGTCTATTCTATAATAAGACTTCCTTTCCGGATGAAGCAACTATTTTAATAGTTGCTTATTTTTTTTGGTATTAATTCAATGAGATTATTTGTTGAGTTTTAGAATCTACTGTTCGTGGGTACGCTCGAGAGCTTCATACCTTTCCGAAAAAAATCCCCTATACATACGAACGAGGGATTCGCCAGCGAACAGATCCAAAGGAATGTAGAAGTAAAAATGCTCGGGGGAATAGACACTGAACAGATTCTTTGGTGTTTTCAATAGCGAGACGAGCGAGGGAGGAGACACTGAACAGATTCTTTGGTGTTTTCTATAGCGAGACGAGCGAGGGAGGAGACACTGAACGGATTCTTTGGTTTTTCTATAGCAAGACGAGCGAGGGAGGAGACACTGAACGGATTCATTGGAATATTAAATAGCAAATGCGGGCGAGGAAATGAACCAACAAATCCAAACCATAGATTTCATATATAAATATTAGAAAACTTGGCATTCACCAAGCTTTTAATGGTGAGTGCCATAGTTGCACTTATGACGCAGAGGACGTGCTAGTACTGGCGCCCGCGACAAATCTTTACGGTGGGACGAACGAAAGTGCAGTCCCAGGACGTCGCGCTTTTAGCCAGTGAGCAGTAGGAAAGTTTTATACTTTCCGATCTGCTAACAGAAAGACTGCCACTTTGGACAGTCTTTCTGTTAGTGTTTCGATATAAATTGTAACAGTTGTGTTCCTGCTTTTTCTCCCTGTTCAATACAGTCCGGCACTCCTACTCCTTCAAATGAAGCACCAGCTAGGAATACGCCTGGAAGATTTGTGGCAGCGTAATCTCGAATTGCTTCTAATCTTTCTAAGTGACCTACTGTATAT
This sequence comes from Pseudogracilibacillus sp. SO30301A, assembly GCF_037072025.1. NCBI lineage: Bacteria > Bacillati > Bacillota > Bacilli > Caryophanales > Bacillaceae > Pseudogracilibacillus > Pseudogracilibacillus sp. SO30301A. The sequence goes on from NZ_JAXHDD010000019.1 coordinate 53,348, forward strand.
TGTGGCATCTTGTTTTTAAATCTGCTAATTACTTTAAAATTCGGGTCTCCTTTTATTTTCATTATTTTACGTAAATCTTTTAAAACGATATCGACAACTTCATCATCACTTAAAAAAGCAGCATCTGGATCATGAGGACCACCTACATAACTTCTAAGTAATACTTTCCCTTCAGGGGTTGTATGTGGCCATTTACGATGTGTCCATGTACAAGCTGTAATTCGAAAATCACTATTTCTTGATACAACAAAACCTGTACCATCGAGTTCTTTTCTAATTGCTTTCTGGTCATAAGCTAAAGCAACGTTTGCAACCGAAGTCGTTGGAATCTCCTCAACAGTTTTTAATGCTTCATGTTGGCTAAACATTTTTCGTAAAGTTGTATGAGGTGATGTTATAATCATTGCATCTGCTTTATAAACTGTACCATCGCTCAAGAGTACATGATAACCATTTTCCTTTTTCTCGACGTGATCAACGGCAGTATTTAACGAAATCACATCTTCTAATTGCTTTTCTAATTCTTCAACTAAAGATTCAAAGCCACTCTTTAAAGCATAAAAGATTCCTGGCTTCTTCTGTTTTGTTTTCGGGTGTTTTGGCATCGTTTTATTTAACCCTTTAATGAGACTACCATGTTTCTGTTCCAATTGGTAAAAGTTTGGAAAAGTGGCCATTAAACTCATTTCATCCACATCACCGGAGTATATACCGGATAACAATGGTTCGATTAAGTTTTCCACTAATTCATCTCCGAAACGGCGGCGAAAAAATAGACCTAACGATTGATCGTTGGCTACTTTTCCTTTTGGCTTGACAAAATCTAAACTCGCTCGTAATTTTCCTTTGATAGAAAAGAGTCCTGAAAATAAAAACGGTTGAACTTGTGTCGGGATTCCCATAAAAGAACCAGGAGGAATTTTATGTAGTTTTTTCCCAACTAAAATATGTGCTTGTCCCGTCGAATTTCGGACGAGCTGATCCGATAATCCTAGTTTCTCAACTAAGTCAACAGCAGATTTTTTACGTGATAAAAATGAATCTGGTCCCCGTTCAATTGTAAAACCATCACGATGTACTGTTTCTATTTTTCCGCCTACTCGGTCTTCTGCTTCCACTAACTTTATTTTATATGGTAGGTTTTTTGCCTTTATCTCTTCTTGGATATAAAAAGCGGAGGCTAAGCCTGTAATTCCGCCTCCGACTATTAAAATTTGTTTCATTTGGCATCACTCTTTTTCTTTGAAAATGTGATTTAATTTAATTGTTCCAAAACTACTTCTGCAAGTGTTTTGATAAATAACGGGTCTGTATTTGGCATTTCCGGTCTATAGTAATTTGCACCAACTTCATCACATACTACTTTACATTCATAGTCATTATCATAAAGAACTTCTAAATGATCAGAAACAAAACCTACTGGTGCATAAATAAATGCTTTATACCCTTTTTCGTTAAATAGATCTCGAGTTAAATCTTGTACATCTGGTCCGAGCCAAGGTTCAGGAGTATTTCCTTCACTTTGCCAACCAATTGCATAATTTGGCACACTTACCTTTTCAGCAATTAATTTTGCTGTTTTGGCGAGTTGTCCAGGGTAAGGATCTCCGCCTTCTAAAATTTTCTCAGGCAAGCTATGTGCTGAGATAATAAGTACCGAATTTTCTTGTTCTTCTTTTGGCATAGTCTCAAATGTTTTCTCAATTTCCCGAGTCCAGTATTGGATAAATCCAGGCTTGTCGTACCAATCAACAGCAGAATAAATTTCTAAACCATGTTTTTCGGCCTCTTCTTTCGCTCTGCCATTATATGATTTAACACTGAATGTAGAATAGTGTGGGGCTAGAACAATGGAAGCAATTTTCTTGTGTCCATCTTTGGCAATTTGCTCTACTGTATCTTCAATAAATGGTTCTATATGCTTCAATCCGATATACATGTCAAAATCATACTCGTCTTGCATGGAATTTAATGTTTCCTCAATTCCTTTCGCTTGGTCTTCGGTAATTTTTGCAAGTGGAGAAATACCACCAATTGCTTGGTAACGTTCAGTTAAGTCCTGTAACGCCTCTTCCGATGGTTTTCTTCCGTGTCTGATATGTGTGTAATATCTTTCAATATCTTCCTCTTTATAAGGAGTTCCATATGCCATAACTAGTAATGCCACTTTTTCTTTTCCCAAAATATTCACCTCTTATCAAAATTATCGCACAGAATATGTACGAACAAAATGCGCTAATTTTTTCAATGTTTCCTGGGTAATATCAGGTGTAACGCCATGTCCTAGGTTAAATACATGACGACCATCCTTCATACCTTCATCTAAAATTGCTTTCGTACGTGATTCAACTGTATCCCAATCAGCAAGTAAAATAGCTGGATCAAGATTTCCTTGCAATACTTTTGTTACACCAATTTGACGTGCTTCTAAAATTGACGTTCTCCAGTCTAATCCAATCACATCTACAGGGAGATCATTCCACTCCTTAAGTAAATGTTTTGCCCCGATACCAAAGAGAATTAACGGCACATTTTCTTTTTTAAGTTCTGTGAAGATATGATCCATCGTTGGCTTAATAAACGTGCGATAGTCATCTGCATGTAAAGCACCGACCCAGGAATCGAAAATTTGTACTGCCCGAACCCCTGCTTGAATTTGTGCACGTACATAAACGATGATCATTTCTGCTAACTTATTCATTAATGTAAACCAAATTTTCGGCTCACTATACATAAGTGCTTTTGTTTTTGCATAATTTTTTGATGGTCCACCTTCGATCATATAACTTGCCAGGGTAAAAGGTGCTCCACTAAATCCTATTAACGGTACAGTTAGTTGTTCTTCTGTTAATAATTTGATTGTTTCTAATACGTAATCAATATCTTGCTCTGGATTTAACTCACCTAGAGCTTCCACGTCCTCTATAGTTCTTATTGGGTTATCAATAACTGGCCCAATTCCAGATTTTATTTCAACATCGATTCCCATTGCAGGAAGTGGAGTCATAATATCTTTATATAAAATAGCGGCATCTATACCATATTGTTCAACTGGTAGTCTTGTCACATAAGCACAAAGCTCCGGTTGATGCGTAATTTCAAATAAGGAATATTTTTTCTTTATTTCCCGGTATTCTTTTTGAGATCTTCCAGCTTGACGCATAAACCATGCAGGTGTATGACTTGTGTTCTCACCATTATATGCGCGCAAAATTGTATCATTGAACTTCTCTGACATCTGTTATCATCCCTTTTCTTTTACCATCCAATGTACTAATAACAAACAGACTTCCCATTAACACTATAAATGTTTTCACTTAAACTGTATAGTGACAGGTTATGTTTGTCAAAAACTTGTCTAATATTCCGTGACAATTTCGACAAAAATGTTTGAGATGATAGTATTAAAATGTTAATTTCACCATATTAGATCGTTCACCTTCGACTTGTGCAACTGGATCATATGGCACAACATAGTAGGTATTCGTTCTAAATATAGAAAAGTCTTCAACAATAAATTCATTCCCGCCACTTACTTCACCAATTAATTCATCTCCGTCTTTCTTCTCTTCATAAATACGATAAACAATTCGCTCATCACCACTGTTTGTCCATTCCAATTTTCCTTTTAGTAATTTTAAGCCACCAAATATATAAGAGCTAGCCAAATCATTAATTTGCGGTAAATCGACCGGTTCTTCCAAAGCGACAACATTATCAGGTTTTGTAAATGTAGTAACAACTGATTGCCTTTGGGCAAATTCGGATAAGATTTTTTTCGTTAATTCAGTTGGATACGAACTGCCACCGGTCAAATAATGATTTTCATCCGTGTTATCGTACCCCATCCAAAGAGCTGTTACATATTCAGGTGTAAAACCTACAAACCAAGCGTCTTTTGATTCACCTTCTACCGTAGGGTGATCTGTTGTTCCTGTTTTTCCAGCTAACTCATACGGGTAGGAACCAGCTGTTCCTGTTCCACTTTCCACTACACCCATTAACATTTCAGTCATGTTCCATGCAACTTGCGATGAAAAAATCTCCGTTGTTTTTGGTTGTGCTGATGCGATTACTTCCCCTTTTTGGTTGTAAATTTCAGAAATTGTATGTGCCTCAATCATTTCTCCACTATGCACAAATGTACGATACCCTTGTACCATTTGAAGGGGAGTTAATCCTTCTGTTAACCCACCTAATGCTATACCAAGATCCTTATCCTCAATTTCCAAATTCATTTTCTTTAAATAAGACTTCGAGTAATCTATGCCGATCTCATTTAATAGCCATACAGAAGATGTGTTTTTTGAGTATTTCAGTGCGTTATAAAGAGAAACAGCTCCTTCATAATTGTCATTGTAATTTCGAATTTTTTTCCCGTCCCATTCCTTTAACTCATCCGGAAGTGTAGAGTATGGGTTGAATTCTTTCGTTTCTAATGCTGGAGCATATACTGCTAGTGGTTTCATCGTTGAACCTGGCTGCCTTTTTTCTCCATACACACGATTAAGATTACGCATTACATAATCTCTACCGCCAAGCGCAGCAACAATACTGCCATCCTCTTGATCCATCATTACAAACGCACCTTCGACAGTTTCCTTGTCATTTCCCGGGAAATAGCCATCCTGTTGGAATTGGTCGAATGCAATTTGCTGGGCATCCTCATTCATCGAGGTAATAATCCTGTAACGATTCATTTTTAGTTCTTCCATTGTAATTCCATAAAGTTCTTCTGCTTCTTTGATGACCATATCAACAATCGTATGATAAGCAGGATTTATTTTCCGTTGGGCAATATTTAATTGTAATTCTTTTTTTGCCGCTTCCTCCGCTTCTTTTTCTGATATATAACCTGCATCACTCATTGTTTCTAAGACAAGATTTCGTCTATTTAACGCCTTTTCTTCGTGATCAATTGGTGAATATCCATTTGGAGCTTTTACCATTCCTGCCAAAAGAGCAGCCTCTTCAAGGGTCAAATCACCTACTGATTTATAAAAATATTTATTGGCGGCAGCTTCAATTCCATATTGTCCTTGTCCAAAATAAACTGCATTTAAATACATTTCCAAAATTTCATCTTTCGTAAATTCTCTTTCTAAATATAATGCGATCATTACTTCTTTTGTTTTACGAAGCCATGATTTATCATTCGTTAAATATAGATTTTTGGCTAATTGTTGCGTTATCGTACTTGCTCCTTCAACCTTACTTCTAGCAATTATATCACGATAAATCGCTCGTATAATTGATCTAAAATCAACTCCAGAATGGTTATAAAAACGCTTATCTTCTATCGCAACAAATGCATCTTTTACATGATCAGGAATTTCCTCCAGGTCAACCGGTAGTCTATATTCATCATATAAATACCAAATAATTTCCCCATCTTCTGTTTCTATTGTCGTAGGTGGAGAAATTGCCAGTTTATCTTCATCAGCGATTACTTTCCCCCCATATAAAATGGTCGTATAAGCAATTAATGCTAAAACAATTACCACACCAAGGGATAGTATTACATGCTTGACCGAAAGGCGGAAACCTTTATTCTCATCTGTTGTCTTGCTTCTTTTTTGTCCTGTTCTTGTTTCGTCCGCTGTTTCATTCACGGCTTTTTCTCTACGAAATAATTTGTTTTTTGTTCTTACTAATAAATCTTTCGCCTTTTCTTTTACGATGTGAAACTGTTTATGTTCTCGAACGTTACGACGACTTATTTGCGATTTATTTTTATGTCGATCCGATCTTCTTTTCGGTTTTGTCTCTCGTTCGTTTGAATTCATTTAATCACCTCAAGTGACTGTGTAAAAAATAGTTACAAGTTATTATCTTTTTCTATTATACGACATTTCTCGCAAGTGAGGTAATATTCACGACGAAAATTAGCGTAGAAACATTTGACTATCATACTTAAAAATAGGGTAATATAGAATCAAGGAGGGGGTTTTATGTGGGCTTTTATGACAACTGGTACTACCCAGGTTCTAAAAAAAATTGCCGATTCTTATCCAAAAATTAACTTTTATTTTATGAAAAAAGCTGGAACAACGCTTGCTTATTATGAGAGCAAGCGAAAAAAAGGTGTATTTGTCTCAGGAAGATCTTTTGAAGTACAAACTAAATATGGCGATGTCAATAAAGAAGGTTTTGTTGTGATGGAAAATATACCTGTCATGGAAGATGGAGCTACTATATTTGAAGATCAAGTCAAAAAAAGGTTTCCATCAATTAATAATTCAAAGGGCCTAGTTGCCGCAAGATTATTAAAGCAAGAAAAACGAAATCATTATATTATTTTTACGCAATGGAAAACAGAACAACATTATTTAACTTGGCAAAAATCAGATCTTTTTAAAGAAATAGACTTTGTCAATATGGCAAGACTACCGGCTTATTTTGCTGATCGACCTTTTACAGCTACTTATTTTATGATGAAAGAAGAAGAATAATTCGTTTACCTGGCCATGGAATACACCTCAAAACATCTCCTTTTAAAAGTATGAAGAAATTAGATTTGGAAACTCTAATAATAACGAAAACATTATAAAGGATGATGTTCATGCGGAGGATTACTGCTTTCATCATAAAATTTATTATGATGACATTCGTTTTATGGATAGTACTTGGTCTCTATTTTAATGTATCTTTTGGGAGTATTTTAGTTGCAAGTATTATTTTGACAACTGTTACATTTTTAGTGGATATATACCTATTGCCGAGAATAGGCAATATAATGGCTGCAGTCGGTGATTTTGCTATTGTTTATTTTGGTTTATGGTTTATTGGAAGGTTTATATTGAACGAAGCATTTTCACTCATTTCTATCACAAACGCTGCTTTCATGTCTGCTCTATTAATTTTAATTGGAGAATTATTTTACCATAGGTATTTGCTCAATGTTGTTTTTGAGAATGTTCAAGATGATGATAAACACTATAAGCAAAAAGAAGATAAAATACTCCAAACTGAAGTTGCTAATGAATTTGACAAAACGGATAAGGATAAATAGATTTAAAAGTTTCGGGTAAAATTAAATTCATTTTCATAATCAAAGCGAGCCCAACGTTACATGAGCTCGCTTTTAGAGGATGTTCAAAAAGTCCGGTAAAAATGACACTGCGAATTTCTTCGTTGGCTTGCTTTTCCGCTCCTTGAAAAAGGAAAGCACTTTTTCTGCGTGCCAGATCTTTGCTCATGTATTTAAATGCATACATCCGCTGACGGGAGCTGCGCCGCCTCGAACTTCTTGGTCCTTTTTATCCTCCTTTTTGAACACGCACTTTTATTAATTTACAACATATTCTTCAAAAAATGCACGGAATGTTTCTTCAGGATTTTCTTGTGAACCAACTATTCGCCCTACTTCTTTTCCATTTTCATAATGAATAATTGTCGGTGTACCTTCTATTCCATAGTGATCCATCAAATCAAATTCATGTAAATTCATTTTCTTCAAATCAACGCCCATTTCTTCTGCTATCGGCACTACTATTGGGGTCGTTTGCTGGCAGTAAACACATGTCGGACTGTAATAATAAACGGTAATATCTTCCCCATTTTCTAATTTATTATCTAAGTCTTCCGGTACTATAATATTTTGATATAAAGGATCATCTAGTTGATCAATCGTTTCTTGTTTTAGCGTATCTTTTCCGTATGGATTATCGGTATTTTCTAAGGCTTGATTATTTTTGTATTTATTTACAAAAAATAAAGCAACAAATAAAAGTATAATAACACCAACGATAATAAACATTTTATTTTTCATTATATTTCCTCCAAATTAATCAGAACTGTATGATTATCTTAAATAATATCTTAATACATTTATAATTTTTCTACTTATCTTTTTGTACGAAGAATCACAAGATGTAAGCTAAAAATAACAACAAATGCGACGCCAGCCAAAAATGGAATCGTAATAAATCCTAAATAATTTACATATTGTAAGTTACAAGGAATGTCGCCGCAAAATCCGCCCGTACCTTGCAAAGCTGGTAACTTTTGTAATGCATAATGATATGCGGAAACACACATACCTATTCCACTTAAAATAAGTCCGGGCAGAGCAATTTGAGCGTCTTTTTTCAAAATTGCTACACCGTAAATAATTACGAGTGGATACATTAGAATACGTTGATACCAACATAATTCACAAGGGATATAGCCCATTATTTCAGAATAAAATAAACTTCCACAAGTAGCTACTAGCGCTTGAGTCCAAATAATTAAAAAATAATTCTCATGTTTTTTAGAAATATTCATTTGAAAACTCCTTAGTTTTTCAATGCTTCTATTAGTATACTAATATACTCCTCTAAGAACAATCAGAAAAACTTAAACTAAAAAAAGCACAGGATGTATACTGTGCTTTTCTAGTCTTAGTCGATTAGCTTGCGCGCGTAATTTGTAATTGCAATTGTCTTTTCAATTCTAGTACTTGTTCATCATCTAATGGTAAAAGTGGCAACCGTACTTCTCCTACTTGAATGCCTTTCATACTTAATGCTGCTTTTAACGGTGTTGGACTTGGAGCAGAGAATAAAGCTTTAAACGTAGGTACTAATTCTCGATGAATCGCACCTGCTTCAGCCACATTTCCAGATTTAAATGCATGGATCATTTCTTGCATTTCGTTTCCGACAATATGAGCAGCAACCGAAACAATTCCAACGCCACCGATAGCTAGTACCGGTAATGTTAAACTATCATCACCACTGTATAATACAAAATCATCATCTGTTCGACCTATAATTTCAGCCATTGCATCTAAATCTCCACTAGCTTCTTTTACACAGACAATATTATCAATTTCAGATAAACGAACAATTGTATCCACATCAATATTAACTGAAGTTCTCCCAGGAATATTATAAACCATAATCGGTAAACTTGTTGCTTCGGCAATTACTTTAAAATGCTGATATAACCCTTCTTGTGGAGGTTTATTATAATATGGTGCAACAAGCATAATCGCATCTACACCACAGTTTTCCGCTTCCTTCGTAAGTGCAATAGATTCTCTCGTATTATTTGATCCAGCTCCAGCAATGACTGGGATTCTACCATTTACTTCACGAACGACAAATCTAAACAATTCAATTTTCTCTTCCTTCGACAATGTTGGACTTTCACCAGTTGTCCCAGCGACAACGACCGATTCTGTCCCATTAGCAATTAAATGTTCAATTAAGTTTTTTGTTGCAGAATAATCAATTTCTCCTTGACGATCAAACGGAGTAACCATAGCAGTAACAACTTGACCAAAATTCATTTCTTCACACCCTTTTATGATTTTGATAAACATAAAGGCTATGCTTGAATACTGGACACGAAAAATGCAACAACGACGACCCGCTGTTGCATAGAAAGTAATCTTATTTACATTCCGTGCGTAGATAGCCCTCCATATAGTTTCCTATATGACAGTCCTGCACCTATTCGATACAGACCCAGCTTTAAGATAATGAGTTTCTTAAAACTTCGGCAAATTCCCCTTTCAATAACCCTCTACAGAGCTCACTCTCCATCCGATTATTTACTAATGGTTTTTGCGCCTCCATACTCACTTAGAAAATTAGTGAATTTAGAAAAATAATATTTAATTAACTGTAATATAACAAATTAACATAGAGGATGCAAGAACTTAATTGAAAATATTATGTAAGTGCAATCGCAAGTTTAATTGGTAAATGGGTGGGACTTATTCATAAAGAGCTTATCAACCGCAGCATTACTACATGATATTGGGAAATATATATTCCGGAAGAAATTTTAAATAAACCTGAAAAATTAACCGAACAGGAATATGCCATTATGAAAAATCATGCTATTTTCAAATTATTAAAAATTATGTTGGAACGAATCACCGGCAAAAGCTTGTAGCCCTGCAACACTACAAATAACAAAGTTGTTTATTGGAAATATCATGACTAGCTTAATCGGTAACACAGTCGTACTAACAAACGGAAGTAAAGGCAGAATACTTCTGATTTCCAAAAATGATCCCGTTCATCCCCTTGTTCAAGTTGGTGAAAATTATATTGATCTAAGCAAAACATCTTCCATTTACATTAAACGAATAAATTAGTAATATTATACCTTTCCAATTAGGAAGATTAGCTAATGTTAAAAATATAAAAGTTCTGTGAATATCGTTTTAATTAGAAAAAATGCTATACTAGAGGAGTAATATTTTCCACTAAAAAGGGGGCTTTTTTATGCTTTCAAGAATCCATCAAGCGATTGACAATATGTTTTCTGAAATGGTCGAAATAAGACGTTATTTACACCAATATCCTGAAGTATCTTTTGAAGAATATCAAACTGCTGAATATATTGCAAATTACTATGAGAATCTAGGAATACCTTATGAGAAAAATATAGGCGGTAACGGGGTTATTGCAACTTTAAAAGGAGCTAAACCTGGTAAAACTGTCGCATTACGAGCAGATTTTGATGCATTAGCCATCCAAGATGAAAAAGATGTCCCATACAAATCAAAAAACCCTGGAGCAATGCATGCATGTGGTCATGATGGCCATACAGCGACATTACTCGTTCTTGCAAAAGTGATGAAAGAATTTCAAGACGAACTTGAAGGAACCATTGTCTTCTTGCATCAACATGCTGAAGAAGAAACTCCGGGTGGTGCCATTTCTATAGTCGGTTCTGGCAAACTAGATGATGTCGATGCTGTATTTGGAAATCATTTATGGGCGACTTCTACATTGGGGAATATAGAAACGAGACAAGGCGTATTTATGGCAGGTACTGATCGTTTTGAAATTACTATTTTAGGCCTAGGTGGTCATGGTGCTTACCCACATCAAACAAAAGATGCAATCGTAATTGGTGCAGAAGTAGTGTCACAATTGCAAAATATTATTAGCAGAAGAATCGATCCTTTAAAAACAGCTGTTATTACTATTGGACGATTTCATGCAGGAACTACATTTAATATTATTGCTAATAAAGCGACATTAATTGGAACTGTCCGCTATCTTGATCCGGAAATTCAAAGCATTGTAAAAGAAGAAATGGAACGGGTTGTAAAAGGTATATGTATTGCAAACAATGCAGAATATGAACTTAAATATTCTGAAGGATATCCACCTGTCATCAATCATGAAGAAGAAACTGAACTTGTTTTTGAGGCAAGCAAACATATAGCGGGAGTTAAAAATGCAATCGAAGTTGCCCCACAAATGGGTGGAGAAGATTTTGCTCATTATTTAAACGTTAAACCAGGAGCATTTTTCTTTACTGGCGCTAAAAAAGAAGGACATACTTATCCGCATCACCATCCTAAATTTGATTTCGATGAAAAAGCAATGCCGATTGCAGCAAAAATGCTTATCGGTGCCTATTTTACTTATCAGGAAAAACATAAATAATAGGATAAAAAGCTAGGACAAATCGTTTTAGTCTTAGAAATCCGAACTATAATAGTTCGGATTTTTCTATCGGCTCTTTCGCAGATTTTATTGCTAATATCCATAAACTTGACAGAGGATTTTACATATTTTGTATTAAAGCGGCTCGACATCTTGGAATATGACTCTGCATCTTGTGAATCGACTCGACATCTTGCGAATCGACTCGACATCTTGTGAATCGACTCGACATCTTGCGAATCGACTCGACATCTTGCGAATCGACTCGACATCTTGCGAATCGACTCGACATCTTGCGAATCGACTCGACATCTTGTGAATCGACTCGACATCTTGGAAAATGACTCTGCATGTTGCGAATCGACTCGACATCTTGTGAATCGACTCGACATGCAGGTCGAGTCATTCAGGTGTCGATCATTAAAGCTATGTCTCAATCTCTTTTTAACTTTCAATTTTTCGTTTTACATATCCATAATTAAATAAATAATTAAACAATATTCCCGTCACTAAGGTCAATGCAAGACTTACAAAATCAAACCAGACTAAAAATAATGCAGCAAAAATAATCGTTTGAATAAGGGTTAACTGAGTAAGCAATTTTAAAAAAGCTTTTTTTCTTATCGTTTGATTAACAGGATACAAATCTAACCAGATACTTGTTCGGTAATGGTAATAGAGTGTAATCATCTGAAAATTTGCCATATAAATGAATAATAAAGCAAAAATTATTTTCAACCAACTATTAGGGACAAAAAAGATTATTATGCCCCCGAGCACTATTAAACGAATGTACATACTTAGATAGTCGCCACTGCGTATAAACGTTAGACGATACAAATAATCAAACGTTGCATCATGCTTAAACGAGATATATTTATTGACTAAAGAAGCAAAAAACCTTCTTTTCTTTAGTCGTTTCGTTATTTGCGGTGCATCAGCAAACATGCTTACAAAGCGATAAAATAAAGCAAGACGATTTTGATCATTTTCAATTAATACATCCCAGGCAAGTCCAGATTGTCTTCTCGCTAAGATAATGTTGTTCACAATTACTGCAAAAAAGAACACAGTAATTATAACAACGAATTGCCCTACCAAGAAAAAGTAAAATAACGCAATACTTAATAACGTTCTAATGATTTTATCAAAAATTCTTATCTTTACATTACGAATTTTTAACATATACCAATTAGAAATCAAATTCCATGCTTTCACAACAAGAATAATAATAAAAATCAATATATAATCTTGTTTTCCTCTATTTAGATATACTTGTCCATATAATGGCATGACGGCAGCCATTGCGATCAAAACTAAATAGAGCTGAACAACATAATTATAGACAAGTGTTAAGCGAAAGTATGGTTGCATTTGTTCTTCTTTTACAATTAAAAACACTTTATCGGGCTCTTTTAAAAACATCTGGATTGGATTATAACTCACGACGAACCCAAGCACTAGCGCAATAACAAATGCTGCTGGAAAATTTTCATTGATATTTTCCAACCATCGTTGATAATAAACGGCGAGCGTAATGATCATAAATAGAAGGGCGATCATGAAATGCCCATTAAAAATATAGCGTAAATATCGATTTAGAAGTTTAATATGCTCACTTAATCTTTGTTTAAATAATTCATTTGGATTAAACATTACTTTCTTCCTTCGTCAATTGAACATATATATCATCTAGTGATGCATTAGGCATTTGAAATTCCTCTTGCAACTCATGAAGTGATCCCACGGCGCGAATATCCCCTTCATGTAAAATAACAAAGCTGTCACAATATCGCTCTGCAGTCGCTAAGATATGTGTCGACATTAATACGCCTGCCCCTTTACTTTTCATCTCGTCCATCCATTCCAAGTACGATTTTATCCCTAAAGGATCAAGTCCTACAAATGGCTCATCAACAATATATAAAGCTGGTTCAATCAAAAATGCACACATAATCATTACTTTTTGGCGCATTCCTTTTGAAAAATGAACAGGAAACCAATGTAAATGTCGCTCCATCCGAAATGCTTTAAGGAGTGTTGGCAATCTTTCTTTAAAAACAGATTCTTCTATATCATAGGCCATTGCTGTTAAACGTAAATGCTCATATAATGTCAACTCATCATAAAGAATTGGTTGTTCTGGAATATAAGCGATTTGTTTTCGGTATGCGGTTGGATCCTGCTTAAAAGTTTGTCCATTGATTTGAATCGTTCCACTTTTTTCTTGCATTAAACCAATAATATGCTTAATTGTTGTACTTTTACCGGCTCCATTCAGTCCGATTAACCCAACGATTTCTTCTTTGTTAACGTTAAAAGAAATTTTATGCAAAACATTCTTATTCGTATATCCACCAATCAGATTATCTATTTGCAATAACGGTTTCATCAAATCCTCCTCAAACTGTATAAATTATTTAAAATAAAAGAAGTCATTAACCATTAGTATATAATATATTTTAACATGATGTATAATATTTAAAGAAATGATTACAATAAAGAATGAAGAACTCGAGAAAGCCACTATATCCTTTATCGTTATAGTGCTGACCATCTGTTTTAGTGAGATATAAATCACTTAAACGCATCATTGATGCCGAAAAATGTCCCCGAAGTCAAATGGTCGCTAACTCGGCTTCTTCTTAAAGCAGACTGTGCTAAATGGATGTTTAGTGCAGTCTGTTAATTTTATTTCCAATATAAACATTTCATTTTATTAAGTTATGCATCTTTCTCACACGAAGATAAAAAACGATAATAAATAGAAAACTTATAATATAGATTTAACATAACCTTCATATACTTGTCTGAATCTTTATGATAAACTGTACTTACAATCACTATATACGGAGGAGTTGTTAACTTATGAAACATGACGATTGCCTTTTTTGTAAAATTATTGAAGGTGAAATACCATCCGCAAAAGTGTACGAAGATGATCATGTTTATGCCTTTATGGATATTAGTCAAGTAACAACCGGACATACACTTGTAATTCCAAAAGTACATACGAGAGATATTTACGAAACTCCTGCTGACGTGGCGGGTGAATTGTTTGCTCGAGTTCCAAAAATCGCACAAGCAATTAAAGAAGCATATAACCCTGTCGGAATGAATTTATTAAACAACAACGAAATCATGGCAGGACAATCTGTGTTTCATTTGCATATTCACATTATTCCTCGATACAGCGATGAGGATGGATTTGATGCAAAATGGATAACACGAAATGATGAATTTTCAATGGAAGAACTAAAAGAAATCGCTGAAAAAATAAGCAGTTCAATCAATTGACTAAAGAGAAAGGAGCATAAAAATGTCAAAAGGTAAATCAATCCTTATTGGTTTTATTGTAGGTGGAACAATTAGTGCAGCAACAACTTTATTAACAACACCTTCTTCGGGAAGAGAACTTCGTTACCGTGTAAAACAACAAAGTATAGAATGGAAAAAAATTGTCGATGATATCATTCAAGATGGTTTACGTCTCAAAGATCAGATAGCAAAAACATCGAAGGAAGGCGTAGCACTTATTAACGAGCTTACGCAAGAGATGAAAACATCTGTTGAGGAATGGAAGAGTGCAATCGAGCCACAGCAAGAAAATATTCATGAATACTTAGAACAAATTCAAGCTAGTATTAAGGAATTAGAAGAAAAAATAAATGAAAAAAAGAGTGAAGCGTAATGAAGAAAGAAGGTTGATAGATATTGACCTTCTTTTTTTATGACACTCCTTTTTCTAATCGTTATAATATAAAATATACTAAGTTTATACTAAAAATATTTTATCTATTTCACTAGATGTGGTATCCTGTAAAAAGAGTATTTTATCTAAAAAAAAATACGCTAATTCATATAACTGTGTTTAGGAAGTAGCATAAGGAGTGTAACAATGAAAAAAGTAATTTTAGCAACCTCTTTATCAATAGGAATTTTAAGCCTTACAGCTTGTGGCTCGAATGGAGATCCTGATATCGTCGCAAAAACGGATGCTGGGGATGTAACTAAAGAAGAATTTTATGAAGAGTTAAAAGCACGAAATGGTGCAGAAGTATTAAGAGAGTTAATTACATTTACCGTGTTAGAAGACAAATATGAGGTAACCGACAAACAGATTGAAGAAGAATTAGAAACCATAAAAGAACAAGTCGGTGAAGAATATGAAGAAGTACTAGAAATGCAAGGACTTACAGAGGAAGACTTAAAGAAAGATATTAAGAATAGTCTGCTACAAGAAGCTGCTGTCACAGAAGGTATCGAAGTAACTGATGAGGAAATTAAAACTTACTATGACAGAATGACTACCGAAATAGAAGCACGCCATATTTTAGTTGAAGATGAAGATACGGCAAAAGAAGTTGAGAAAAAGTTGGACAAAGGTGAAGATTTTGCGAAATTAGCAGAAAAATACTCCACAGATGATGCAAGTGCTGCTCAAGGTGGTGAACTAGGATTTTTCACTGTTGGCTCAATGATTCCAGAATTTGAAGATAAAGCATTTACAATGGAAGTTGGCGACATAAGCGAACCTGTTCAATCTGACTATGGTTTCCATATTATCGAAGTTACAGATAAAAAAGAAGTCGAAGAAGATGTTGGAACATTAGAAGAAAATGAATCTGAAATTCGCCGCAACTTAATGGAGCGTAAAATTGATCCACAAGAAGCAATGGAAAAAATGAACAAAATAATTGACGATACCGACATTGATATCAAGCTAGATGAATTTAAAAATATTTTTGAAGAGAGCCAAGTAATAGGCTAAAAATAGTAAAACAGACGATCAACTGTATCGTCTGTTTTTTTAATTTGACTGTTGCCTCCTAGCCCTTTCTTTCTCCAATCTCTCCATATAAATCTGCCCTTCTCGCTCAATAAATTGCTGTTCTAATTTTCTCTCCGCACGCATTGCACGAAGCGCCATATACCCGCTAAAACATATAAATAAAATCATCAAAAAAACCCACCAAGGAATATCAACTATCAATATTGTTCCCTCCTTGTCCAATATTCTCACTAGTTCATTTATATGTACCTTCAATTTATTTAATTACTGTTCCTTAAATAGTTTTAAAAATGTAAGTTCTAGATATATCAGAAAAGGAATTCCTAGATCATCCAAATATTATTGGAAACTC
>NZ_JAXHDD010000020.1:0-68229 GCF_037072025.1 Pseudogracilibacillus sp. SO30301A
AAACTTACCCGTCTTGCAGATCGACTCGACCTCTTAGATCTGGACTCTACATGATGTTAATCGACTCACATTCCGGAGCGGAGGTAGAGTCACTTTTCCCCAACGGTGATAAATCGTTACGTCACAGTTTCCTTCGACTGTGGAATTAATAGTCAACAAAGCTTTTGACAAAAGGCAAATAAAAAAACCTTCCATCCTTACATAAGGACGAAAAGTTTACATTTCCGTGGTACCACCTAATTTTACAAGCTAAATAACACTTGCACACTCATAATACGTAACGTGTATGATCCGATTTCTTCTACTGTTAGATATATTGTTCAAAGAAATAGTATCAAGGGCGACCTTCTAAAAAATATCCTGGAAAACTTTCACCAAATGCTTTCCTCTCTTTGAAAGATATATTTCTATACTCTTCCCTCTCATCACTCGTATAACTATTTAATTAATTGTAGTGTAATATTTTTTATTCATTTTTGCAACTTTTTACTCTATTGTAGCACGTTAGATAGCATTTCATACATATATTAAGCATAAGTGAGGTGATTCACGATGTCGAAAAATTATCGTTATCGCTTACCCCCATGGTTATATAAATGTGTCTGTGTATTAGAAAAAGCAATTTTGCCGATCCTAATTTTTCAACTAATCCGAACTTTATTTATTACAACAACATTCGACCTGATCCTATTAGGAATTTTTATCGGCATATTTATTATGTTTTACTTGCGATGGCTTTAAGTAAAAAACTGTAAATAAAAAATCACCCCTTGAAATGGTTTTCAGATCAAGGGGAATACTTTATTTTTGAACTTTTGGTATATGCAATAATTGTCCTTCCTCCAACCCTTCTTCTGTAAGGTTATTGTCTTTAATCAGTTGTAATGTTGATATTTCATATCGTTTTGCAATTGATTCGATCGTATCCTCTTCTTGAGTAATATAAATTCTCATCTTTGTATGTGTTTCTTCCTCTTCATTACCAAATAAATCAGTGAGAAATTGAACATCTCTTACTTCATCATCGTCTTCGTCTTTTTCCCCTTCATTTAGTTGTATATCAATTTCGTTTACTTCTTTAATTTCTTCCTCTGCTACTGCATCGCTAAAAACCTCTTCGACTTTCATTTCTTCTTGTTGTATAGCGCTTTCTACTTCTTCCTGTTTCTCCATTTCATCTGTTTCCTCGATCTGATTCTCTTCAACAACATCTTTTGCTTCCAGATCCGCTTCATTTGCATGTATTTCCTCATCCTGATTTCCATCCTCAAGCTTAGACTTTTCGGATTCATTCATCGTTTCCACCCCTTCAGAATGAGATAAACTTTCCTCTTGTTCCTTTTTATCATCGATAATATCTGACTTTATTCCTTTTATATGTACAGATGCCGTTAGTTTTAATTGGTTTTGATCTGGTAGTTCATAATCAAATGAGTCTACAATGACAGAGATATTATTTAAATTATCAACCCGATAAGAAGGAACTGAGATTTCTACAGGGAATCTGTGGGAAAAACTCGCTTGATCCTGATCCGTCTCGTACACACTTTCAATATAATTCTTGGCATTATTAGCATTCTGACTATGATCTGTTGGATTGGGTTCTTTTCTATATTCACCTTGCAGTATAATTAAGCCTCGTATCTGAACATAACTGTCGTATGGTTGCACAGCAATATCTGGATCTAATGAAATGGAGACCATTTCATTAATCTCTTGTCCGCTTTCGAAGTATAACGTTTCATTTAGATCGAATTCGATCATATCTTTATCTTGCTTCAAAATGACTCCTCCCTTTCTTTCATTTCGAACTTCTCACGTTATAAGAATATATGTCTTTTCTTTAATTAATATGACTTTCAAACTAAATTTTATGGAGGAACACGCACTATTAATAATTTGTATTCAGCGGATTTTCTAATGAATACGGCGGTGCAGTCAAACATTCAGCGGGGAAGGTAGATAATTAAGCGATTTAGGAAAAAAATCAGCGAAATCTACAATAATTCAGCGGATTTTGATTTTCTGCCAAACAAAAACGAGCAAGAAATAATCCTGCTCGTTCTACTTTTATAAATTCGCAAAAACAGTATTTACTGCTTGTATCGTTTTATCAATATGTTCATCTGTATGTGTCGTTGATAAAAACAATCCTTCAAATTGGGAAGGTGGCAAAAATACGCCTTCTTCGATCATTCCCCGGTAATATTTTGCAAAACTGTCTAAATCAGATGTTTGTGCTGTTTCAAAATTGATAACCTGTTGATCAGTAAAGAAAAATCCTACCATCGAACCAACACGGTTTACTTGTAAAGGAATATTATATTTTTCAGCTGCTTCTTTGTAGCCGTTAACTAATGTATCAACCTTACGATTAATCTCTTTATATGTTTCTTCATTTAGTTGACTTAGTGTTTCATAACCTGCAGTCATTGCAAGTGGGTTTCCAGATAATGTCCCTGCTTGATAAATATCACCAGCTGGTGCAACACGTTCCATAATTTCCTTTTTCCCACCATATGCACCAACAGGAAGACCGCCACCAATTACTTTTCCTAAGCAAGTAATATCAGGTGTAATATTAAAATGTCCTTGGGCACAGTGATATCCGACACGAAAACCTGTCATAACTTCGTCAAAAATAAGTAGTGCACCATACTCTTCGGTTATAGCACGTAAATGTTCTAAGAAACCATCTTGTGGTGGAACTACTCCCATATTTCCTGAAACTGGCTCAACTATTACACCAGCAATGTCCTCTCCAAACTGTTCAAAAGCATAAGTCACACTTTCTTTATCGTTATAAGGAACTGTAATCGTATGCTGCGCTACAGATTCTGGCACCCCTGGACTATCAGGAAGTCCTAATGTTGCAACACCTGAACCTGCCTTTATTAGAAGCGAATCTCCATGACCGTGATAATTTCCTTCAAATTTTAAAATTTTGTTACGACTAGTATACCCTCTAGCTATACGTAAGGCACTCATCGTTGCTTCCGTCCCTGAGTTTACCATTCTAATCATTTCCAATGAAGGGACTCTGTCAATGACAAGTTTAGCTAACTTATTCTCTAACGTTGTCGGTGCTCCAAAACTTGTCCCCTTTTCTGCTACTTTCTTTAAACTTTCAACGACTTGATCATCAGCATGACCTAAAATGAGAGGTCCCCAACTTAGGACATAATCGATATACTCATTTCCATCTACGTCTGTTAAAATTGCACCAGTACCAGATTCCATAAAAATTGGGGAAAGACCAACCGATTTAAATGCACGTACAGGTGAATTTACACCTCCAGGCATTAGATCCACGGCTTCTTTATACGCATCAATTGAATGTGTAAAATTTTTCAACTAATAACACCAACCTTAATTATTTTTTAACCATGTTGCTACATCTTTGGCATAATACGTTAAGATTAAATCAGCTCCAGCTCGTTTCATGCTCGTAAACATTTCCATTACAAGGGACTTCTCATCAATCCACCCATTTCCAGCTGCTGCTTTAACCATTGCATATTCCCCACTGACATTATAAGCTACAATAGGTATATTTGTCGCATTTTTCACTTCTCTTACAATATCAAGATATGCAAGTGCAGGCTTTACGATCAGCATATCGGCTCCCTCTTCGACATCCGTAGCCGCTTCTTTTAAAGCCTCCCGGCGATTTGCTGGGTCCATTTGGTATGTTTTTCTATCACCAAATTGTGGCGTACTATCTGCTGCATCTCGGAATGGACCATAAAAAGAAGACGCATATTTTACAGCATAAGACATGATCGGAATAGTAGTAAATCCTGCCGCATCAAGCGCTTGCCTTATCGCAATAACAAACCCATCCATCATATTGGAAGGCGCAATAATGTCAGCACCCGCTTTCGCCTGGGAGACAGCTGTTTCCGCAAGAAGTTTTAGAGATTCATCATTATCAATATTTTCATCATGAATGACGCCACAATGACCATGAGAAGTATATTCACAAAGACAAGTATCTGCAATAACGAGCATTTCTGGATGAATTGCTTTTATTTTTTTCGTCGCTTGTTGAACGATGCCCTCATCAATATAGGCACCTGTACCAACCTCATCCTTTTCGTTTGGAACACCAAATAACATGACAGCCCGAATGCCGACTTGATGCAATTCTTCTATTTCCGTCTCCAAATAATCAAGAGAAATTTGAAAAACCCCGGGCATTGATGTTACTTCATTTTTTACATTTTCACCTTCCACAATAAAAAGTGGATAGATAAAATCATCAGCTGAAAGACTTGTTTCTCTGACCAATGCACGCATTGCTTCCGATGTACGTAGTCTCCGGTGTCGTCTAAATGTTATGTTATCTACCATTATATCTCCTCCATATGAATATAGTTTTTCATCCTTTCGACCATACTTTCAATCGTAAATGTATTTGGAACTATTGTCGTTGTAAATCCAAACTTTTTTGCTGTTTGTTCCGTAGTCGTTCCAATACAGGCACAAGGAATAAGAAATATATCTTGAATGTTAGGGTGATCTTCCATTATTTTCATAAAAGCTTTTACTGTTGAAGGGCTTGTAAATGTCAACAGGTCGATATTTTTTTCTTGAATCACACGAATCAACTTATCTTTCATTTCTAAATTGTACGCTGTTTCATAAACAACACACGTATTAAATCCAAGGTTTCGTTCAGACAATTCTTTCACCAGTAATTTCCTTGAAATATTTCCTCGAACGAGTAAAACATCGTTAACATCTGGATAGGTTTCAAAAAATTCTTTTGCCATAACATCTGCGTTATATGTTGACGGTATAAACTCCGCTTCAAATCCAAAACTTTTTAAAGCCTTTTCTGTTTTATGACCTACCGTAGCAAATTTAATATCTTCAAAATTTTCATTTGAAAATTGGTTAAAAAAACAATTCACACCGTGGGCGCTAGTAAAAAAGATCCATGTAAATTGATCGATGTTTATATTATTATTCGTTTGTTCAAGGCAGCGAATCGATAGTAATGGAACTTCAATTGGAACACCACCAGAATTTGTTATTAAGTCTGAAAATTGTTTCGCTTGTGATGCTTCTCTCGTTACTAGAATTTTTTTCCCCTGAAGAGATTGTATCATTCCTTACTGAGCTCCTCTTTTGCAGCTTGGATCATCTCTTTCGCACCTTGACTAATAAGATTGTTCACTGCATATTCAGCCACCGCCTGAATCGATTCACCTTTTGATGTACAAGTTATTATTTTATCTCCATCTATCGATGCAACAGATGTATAAAGGATAATTTCACCATTTTCTACATGCGCATAAGCCCCGATTGGCGCTTTATCTTCTTGATCCAATCGATTAACAAATTCTCGTTCTGTTTTTATCGCAATTTCTGACTCTGGGTCATTAATCTTTGTTAAAAGCTTTTTTATTTCCACATCATCATTTCGACACTCAATCGCTAATGCTCCTTGACCTGCAGCAGGAGTAAATTCCTTTGCAGGTAAATATTCTGTAATTACATCTGTTATTCCTAGTCGTTTTAAACCGGCAACTGCTAAAATAATCCCATCAAATTTCCCTTCTTCTAGTTGCTTAATTCGTGCATCAACCGCTCCTCTAATCCAACGAGTCTTTAAATGAGGGAATTTGGCTTTAATTTGTGCTGCACGCCTCGCACTACTTGTCCCAATTACAGCTCCATCGGGTAAATCGGCTAGATTTTTTTGCCCCCGCCCAATATATGCATCCCGATGATCTTCTCGTTTCGGTATAGCACCAATAACAAATTCAGCAGGCAAATGAGCTTGCAAATCTTTTAAACTATGTACAGCAAAATCAATTTCTTTTTTGTGTAATGCCTCTTCAATATCTTGGATAAATATCCCTGCACCACCAACCTTGGACAAAGATACTTGTTGATTTCGATCTCCCTTTGTAGATATATACTTTACCTCAAAATTATAAGGAACTTCTTTTTTCTTCAGTTCATTGATCACCCATTTTGTTTGAGTAACCGCTAAATTACTTTCCCTCGTACCGACAATAACTTTTCGCATGAAATGCCTCCTTTAAACAATAGTTTATCGCTCTATAGCTGGAAATACAGTTGCACTTATCTCCCACAAAACCTTGCAGAGGAGAGAGTGGGGTGATATTTCGCTTTCACCAGTATGCAAGTGGTATTTTGCTTTCCTAATTTGTCAAAAATGAAAGTCCGATAACGTAGAAAACAGAAAAAAGTTGATTAAAAGCCATAAAAAAGCCGCAGAATTATATATTGAAATTGGTTTCCCTCTATATCCTTTTAGAATGCGTAATAACAAGTAAATGATGTAAACGAACAAGACGAGAATAGATCCAATTGTTTTAATATCAAACCAATAAAATTCCACGGATGTTACATAAGCCCAAACAACTCCAAATGTAAGACCAATCAATAACAATGGGACACCGATGATCACGGAAAAATAGGAATAAGCATCCAGTTTTTCCAAATCTGTAAATCGCCACATCCATTGTAACCCTTTTTTCTCTTTTAAAAAATAATATTGTATTAAATACATCATAGCCAGCATAAAAGATATTGTGAAAAAAACATATGAAATTAAAGCAAGCGTTATATGAATAATTAAAATTTCATGAACAAATTCGCTACCTTGTTCATAAATACCAGCTTGTGCATTTAACGAAAGGGATAATAGCAGTAAGAAAAAGCTAAATAAATTAGTGAAAAAAACGACAAAATGAACGTTGAAAAAATGATTTAATAAAACAGAAAATAAAATTAACACCCAGGCATAAAAAAATAAACCATCGTTTAAAGATAAAATTGGAAAATTCTTGTCAATAAACGTTTGGTTATATAAAACAATTGTTTGAATTACCCAGACAATACAGAGTAAATAAAACGATAGTTTATTTACTCTGCGATTGCTTTTAATAAAATCTATAAAATAACCGATTAAACTAATACTGTAAATTAAAAGCATTAATTCATATATCCATTTGGAAGCAAACATTTATTTTCCCTTTCTCATGAACATGAACTTAATCTGCAAATGGAGATGTAGTTGTAATGTTCTTTGCTCCGTTTACAATGGCTTTTGTTCTGTTTGATTTTCTCTCCGCTTCCTTCTTCACTTTTTCGTCAATCCCAAATATATCTACGAATAAGGACAACAGTTCTTCAGAATTTTTATTGCCTGCCATTTCTTTAGCTTGAATAATTGGATCTTTTAACAATTGGTTAACGATACTTTTTGTATGTTTACTAATCACTTTTTGTTCCCGTTCTGTAAGGTCTGGAATTTTACGTTTAATACTGGCAAAAGTTTCACTTTGTATGTCTAATGCTTTTTCCCTTAATGCACGAATCACCGGGACAACACCAAGAGTTGTTACCCATTCTTTAAATTCGTAAATTTCATCTGCTAATTGCATTTCAATTACTTTAGCAGCTTCTTGTCGCTCAGCTAAGTTCTGATCTACAATATGTTGTAGATCATCTATATCATAAAGAAAAACACTATCAAGTTCACTAATATCCGCATCCAAATCTCTTGGAACAGCAATATCTACTAAAAAAAGAGGTTTTCCTTTTCTAACCTTTTGAATGGGTTCAAAATCCTTCTTAGAAAGAATCGGATCTTTAGCAGCAGTTGAACTAATTAAAATATCTGCTTTTTGCAAAACAGTCTCTAATTCATCTGATGTTTTTGCTGTTGCTTTAAACTGTGTCGCTAATTGTTCTGCTCGTTTAAGCGTACGATTTATTACTGTAATACTCCCAACATCCGCTCCGTAGAGATTTTTAACAGCAAGTTCTCCCATTTCACCCGCACCATAGATAACAACATGTTTATCAGTAATATCACCGAATATTTTTTTTGCAAGTTCCACTGCAGCATAACTGACAGAAACGGCATGTTCACCAATTGCAGTTTCTTTATGCGCACGCTTAGCAAAAGTTATCGCACGTTTAAACAATTCATTAAAGATCGTACCTGTAGTTTTTAACTTTTGTGCAGTCAGGAACGTGTCTCTGATTTGCCCGAGAATTTGTGTCTCTCCAAGAACCATTGAATGAAGTCCAACTGACACTCGTAGTAAATGCTCAATGGCTTCATCATTTTCATTAATTTCTAAAAACGAAGCAAATTCATCCATCGGTATATTAAACCAATCGGATATAAATTGTTTAATATAATAACGACCAGTATGAATTTGATCAACAACAGCATAAACTTCTGTACGATTACATGTAGAAATGATTACATTTTCCAAAATGCTCTTTCTAGTATTTAATTGTAACATTGCGTCCTCTATGGACTCTTCAGAAAAAGCAAGCTTTTCACGTATCTCTACAGGTGCTGTTTTATAATTAAAGCCTACTTGTAAAATATACACGTTTCATGCTCCTTTAAGCATTGATTTCATCAAGATAATAATTATTCTAATCTAATTATAACATTATGTGCCTAGTATTTCTTGTATAAGTTTTGAACTTACTTTGACATTATTTTAAAAACTTCTTCAACTAAATGACTAAATCAGTTATAATGCGTGTTCAAAAAGGAGGATAAAAAGGAGCAAGAAGTTCGAGGCGGCGCAGCTTTGGCAGCGGAATGTATGCTTTTAAATACATGAGCAAAGATCTGGCACGCAGAAATAGTGCTTTCCTTTTTCAAGGAGCAGAGAAACAAGCATTCGTGCGAAATTCACTGTGTCTTTTTTACCGGACTTTTTGAACATCCTCTTATAGTATATACATTTTTTAAAATTATACTTGTTGATTTTTTATCCGTATATTATGATAGTACTGTATTTAATACAGGAAAAGAGAGGATTATCGATGAAAAAGCAACATGCACTTTCTGCATACGTATTAATTGGAATTGGAATTTATTTTTTAGTCAAACAGTTAGATTTAGCTTTATTTGATAACTTTTATTCATGGCCTACTTTCTTAATTATTATCGGAATAGCATTTTTAATTCACAGCTATTCTGCAAAAGAATATAACAATATATTTACTGGTGTATTATTACTAGGTTTAGGAATTCATTTTCACGGGTTAGAAAATTATGACTTTTGGTTTGATCATTGGTCTGCATATGCACTTATTGTCGGAGTATCCTTTTTCATCCGCTATTTAAAAACAGGATCTGGTTTAATTCCGGCCGCTATATTAGTTGGTATAGCTTTGTTAATAATATTCTCTGTAACATTGCCAGAGTGGTTTCATTGGATTTATGGTGTAGTTGAGTTTTTAGAAACATTTTGGCCAGTCGCACTCATTGTCATTGGTGTGTACTTATTAAGAGTTAGAAAATAGAATGCTGATGATGTCTACAGGATGCCTCGTTTAAGCAATTCTACTCTTAATGGGAGAAAAATACTCCCGTGACACATAACTAAAACGTTCCACTTTAGAACGAAACAAATAGAAAGGAAGTTCATTCGTAGAATCTAATATGTAGTTGAAGTAAACTGCGACGTAAAGAATTACTCGCACTCTAAGATGTCGAGTCGATCGCGAACATGTCGAGTCGTTTTCCGAGATGTCGAGTCGATTGCAAACATGTCGAGTCGTTTTCCAAGATGTCGAGTCGATCGCGAACATGTCGAGTCGATTGCAAACATGTCGAGTCGTTTTCCAAGATGTTGAGTCGATTGCGAACATGTTGAGTCATTTTCCAAGATGTCGAGTCGGTCGCGAACATGTCGAGTCATTTTCCAAGATGTCGAGTCGATTGCGAACATGTTGAGTCGTTTTCCAAGATGTCGAGTCGATTGCGAACATGTCGAGTCATTTTCCAAGATGTTGAGTCCGTTTCGCAATATATGAGTTGCCCCTGATATGGAGTTGATACATAACATAACAAGTAGACTCTTATGTCGCAGTTTATGGAAATTAAAAATCAAGTTTACAAAAGCAGCCTTAAGAAAAATCCGCTTTTTTCATAATGAAAAAAAGCGGATTTTTCTATATATATTTTATTATTTCTTTCCAAACTAAATCTTTATTTTCACTAGTTTCCGATGAAAACGGGATAATCGTAATAGCATCATTTTCACCGAAGGCTTTTTTTATTTGATTTACATGATGAGCACGTTTATTTTTTGCGATCTTATCTAACTTTGTCGCTATAATAAGCAGTGGTATTTCAAAATAATTAATATAATCATACATTTGCAAATCTTCGGTAGTAGGTTGATGGCGAATATCAACAATGAGCACGACGAGTTGGAGCTGCTCGCGTGTTTCAAAATATTCTTCCATCATTCTACCCCATTTTTCTCGTTCTTTTTTTGATACTTTCGCATAACCATATCCCGGTACATCAACAAAATAAAACAAATCATTAATTGTATAAAAATTTAAAGTACGTGTTTTACCAGGTTTTGATGATGTTCGAACAAGATTTTTCCTTCCGATAATCCGGTTAATAAATGAAGATTTCCCAACATTCGACCTCCCAGCTAAGGCGATCTCTGGGAGATTCGTTGTTGGGTACTGTGCTGTAGAAACAGCACTAATTTCAATCTCGGCCTTTGTTACTTTCATCAGCAGACTCCTCCACAAGAGCGTGTTTTAGAACTTCGTCTAAATTTTTCACTTTTATAAATGTTAAATCATCACGGACACTTTTAGGAATATCCTCAATATCTCTGTCATTGTCTGCAGGAATGATGATCGTTGTAATACCTGCTCTATGAGCACTTAAGGATTTTTCTTTTAATCCACCAATCGGTAAAACATGACCTCGTAATGTTATTTCACCTGTCATTCCTACATCACGTTTCACAGCACGACCTGTCAATGCTGAAACAAGTGCAGTTGCCATCGTAATCCCAGCTGAAGGACCATCTTTTGGCGTAGCTCCTTCAGGTACGTGAATATGGATATCATACTGTTTATGAAAGTCTGCAGGAATTTTCAATTCATCCGCCCGTGAACGAATATAACTAAAAGCAGCTTGTGCGGATTCTCGCATTACGTCACCAAGTTTACCTGTTAGAATTAATTCCCCTTTACCAGGATAATGGGAAACCTCAATCGATAATGTATCTCCGCCTACTGCTGTATATGCAAGACCAGTAGCGGTACCTACTTGGTCTTCTTGCTCCATTTGACCGTAGCGATAAATTGGCTTTCCTAGTAATTCCTCTACCCTTTTATCTGTAACAATAACTCTTTTTTGTTTTCCTGAAACGATAATTTTAGCAGCTTTTCTACATAATGTAGCAACTGTTCGTTCTAAACCACGAACTCCTGCTTCACGGGTATATTCACGAATCACTTTCAATAACGCATTATCACGAATTTGCAAGTTTCCTTTTTTTAATCCATTTTCTTTTAGCTGTTTGGGGATAAGATGTCTTTTTGCAATATGGAGTTTTTCAACTTCTGTATATCCGGCAATTGAAATTAACTCCATTCTGTCTAACAATGGACCAGGTATATTATTTACATAATTGGCTGTTGCAATAAATAGAACATTCGATAAATCATACGTTTCTTCTATAAAATGGTCACTGAAATTATGGTTTTGCTCCGGATCTAATACCTCCAGCATTGCTGAGGCAGGATCTCCTCTAAAGTCATTCGCCATTTTATCAATCTCATCAAGTAAGAAAACGGGATTAGTTGTAGTTGCTCGTTTCATCCCTTGAATAATCCGACCCGGCATTGCACCAATATAGGTTCTCCTATGTCCTCTAATTTCCGCTTCATCTCGCACACCACCAAGGGAGATTCGGACAAATTTACGACTAATCGCACGTGCAATTGATTTTGCAAGTGAAGTCTTTCCAACACCTGGTGGCCCGACTAAACATAAAATAGGACCTTTAATAGAATTGGTTAATTTTTGCACAGCTAAATATTCCAAAATCCGTTCTTTTACCTTATCTAACCCATAATGATCTTCGTCTAATATTTTTTCAGCTTGTGCAATTTCAATCGTATCTTCTGTTTTTTCATGCCAAGGTAAGGAAATAAGCCAATCTATATAATTTCTAATCACTGAACTTTCTGCTGAACTTTGTGGAATTTTTTCGAAGCGATCTAATTCCTTTAACGCAACTGCAGACACTCGTTCCGGCATCTTGCGTTCGATGATTTTTTCCCGAAGTTGGTCAACCTCACTAAGTTTTCCATCCCCTTCTCCGAGCTCTTTCTGAATTGCTTTTAGTTGTTCACGTAGATAATATTCTTTTTGTGTTTGTTCCATTGAAGTTTGAACACGTTTACCAATTTTCCTCTCTAAATCAAGCACTTTTTTTTCATTCGTAATAATGGTTAATAAATGCTGCATTCGTTCTTTCACATTGTCTATTTCTAATAAATCCTGTTTTTCTTTCACTTTGAGTGGTAAATGTGAGGCAATCATAAAAGCTAATCGGCTTGGTTCATCAATATCCGATACTGTCGCCAAAGTTTCCTTCGTAATTTTTCGGGACACTTTTATATATTGGCCAAATTGAGATACGAGCTGGCGCATTAAAGCTTCTATTTCATGAGAATCTTCTGAAAGATCCTCTAATTTATTAATTGCTACTTTATATTCTTCTTTATCATCTTCTATATAACGAATTATTTCGGCACGATGTAATCCTTCAACTAAAACGCGAATAGTCCCATTTGGAAGTTTAAGCATTTGATTTATTTTTGCTAACGTTCCAATTCGATATATCTCATCAGGTTTTGGATCCTCATTTGCGGATTCCTTCTGTGATACTAGAAAAATTTCCTGATCACCCATCATAGCTGTTTCTAAAGAAGCGATTGACTTCTTTCTACCAACATCTAAATGTAAGACCATAGATGGGTAAACGAGTATGCCGCGTAATGCAAGTAACGGCACTTGAACTGGTTCAACTGACATAATACGTACCTCCAACTATAAACATCTTTTAAGCACTAACTAATCCTCTTGGCATTACAAATTCTCATCTCTACAAAGTGAGATAAGTGTCAAATAAAGGATGCTCACTGACTGTCAATCCATAAGGCGAAGTCAAAAGATATGTTGCACCTATTCCAAAAAATGAACAAGCTTTAAATGAGTAAGACTGATGTTCGGTAAGAGATTTAGATCTGAAATCTTTACGGCGAGATAAACATAAGTGTGATCTTACAATACCTCGAATTTCTCGCCTCATTACCAAAACTGAGTCAAATCTACTTTAAAGTGCGTGTTCAAAAAGGAGGATAAAAAGGACCAAGAAGTTCGAGGTGGCGCAGTTCCCGTCAGCGGAATGTATGCATTTAAATACATGAGCGACGGAGAAACAAGCCAACGAAGAAATTCGCAGTGTCATTTTTACCGGACTTTTTGAACATCCTCTTATAGTATTTCCTTTTCTAAATAAGCTAAACAATAATACTAACAACAAGAAAAGACTGACTGTAACGGTCAGCATTACCCTGTTATATGGATTACAGGGAGGCATGAACTCAGGCTAGTCAGTCTAATCCTATACTTTTTTCTTTAAATCTTAAGCACTTTCCTTCGGGATGCTTTTTGTTTCTTCGATTGTCCCATCGGTATAAAGCAGTTTTGGCCGCATATTTTCTTTTATAACTGTTTCTTTCGTGATGATACACTTTTCAATATCCTCACGGGATGGTAATTCAAACATTATATCTAACATGATATTTTCAATGATAGAGCGAAGTCCACGAGCTCCTGTTTTACGTTCCATTGCATTTTTTGCAATTTCAACCAAGGCGTCTTCCTCAAACTCTAATTCAACGTTATCCATTTGGAATAATTTTTGATATTGTTTTACCAATGCATTTTTTGGAGTCGTTAAAATTTCAATTAACGCTTCTTCATCTAATGGCTCTAAACTAGCAATTACTGGCAAACGACCAATAAATTCTGGAATTAGTCCGTAACTAAGCAAATCTTCTGGCAATACTTTTGATAGTAGTTCGCCCATTTCTAATTCTTCATGTTTATTTTGATCGCCAAACCCAATTACTTTTTTACCAAGTCTGCGTTTAATAATTTGATCTATTCCGTCAAAGGCTCCACCTACGATGAAAAGAATATTTGTTGTATCAATTTGGATGAACTCTTGGTGCGGATGTTTACGGCCTCCTTGAGGCGGAACACTTGCTACTGTTCCTTCCAATATTTTTAGAAGTGCCTGCTGAACACCTTCCCCCGAAACATCTCTTGTGATTGAAGGGTTCTCTGATTTTCTAGCAACTTTGTCAATTTCATCAATATAGATAATCCCTTTTTCTGCTTTGTCTATATCATAATCAGCAGCTTGGATTAATTTCAATAAAATATTTTCAACATCTTCTCCAACATAACCGGCTTCTGTAAGTGAAGTTGCATCCGCTATTGCAAACGGCACATTTATAATTCTTGCAAGTGTCTGTGCTAGAAGTGTTTTTCCACTACCCGTTGGTCCAATCATTGCAATATTACTTTTGGATAACTCGACATCATCTGAGCTTTTAGGTGAGTTAACTCGTTTATAGTGGTTGTATACAGCTACGGATAAATTTTTCTTTGCCTTTTCTTGACCAATAACATAGTGGTCGAGTGTTTCACAAATTTCCTTTGGAGTTGGAATTTCTTCAACCTCTGCATCTTCTTCCATACCAATTTCTTCTTCGACAATTTCTGTGCATAACTCGATACATTCATCACATATATATACACCTGGTCCAGCGACCAATTTACGAACTGATTCTTGATCTTTTCCACAAAATGAACACTTTAATTGTCCTTTTTCTTCATTGAATTTAAACATATTTTCACCCCTAAACGTTTAACTCTCTATATCAATTTTCAAAGCGTTAAAGCAATCATATCAGATAAAAATTAGAAAATAAAATAATACACCCTTGGAATATTGCGACAACTAAAGGATTTTATTTTCGAACATCATCAAGAGAGTATTATGATTCTTTGTCATTATTAGCTATGTTCCTCTATTGTTCCATTTTATTAAATTTTTATAAATATATTCTCATTTTACATCGTTATTGAAATTCTATTTGCCGCTTTAGGGATTTAAATAAGTGAAAACAAGGTGCAGTATGTTTTGCACCTTGTTCTATCTGGTTGTAAGCTAATTGCCCTAAGTTTAAGTACTGAGTACGAAAGCACGAGCATCGTGAATTTCTATTTTTCTCCGTCTTACTATAGCGACCAACTCACGTCTCCCACTAAGAACGAGCATGTTTCCTATTTCTCTTGCGTAAGAATTCGATTACGTTCGCTTTGTTGCATGTCTTCATCGAACTATCCATATTGCATGGGCTAAAGAAGGTATGTCGTTGAACGGGAAATTACGTTTATACTGCTTTGCTTTCGTCTACGATAAAGTTAATTGCTTTTTTAATTTTCAGGTCTTCTTTAAGTACGTCTGCATTCCCACCGAGCATGCCGAGGATTTGATCTTTTTCCATATTATATAGTGATGCCATTTCTTCTAATTCTTGATCAATATCTTCTTCTGAAACTTCCAATTTTTCTTCTTCAAGAATAGCCTCAAGCGTTAGGTTAGTTTTCACACGCAATTCCGCATCATTTTTCATTTGCTCTTTTAATTCGTCTTCAGATTGACCGGAGAATTGGAAATAGTTATCGATTGTCATTCCTTGCATTTGTAACTTTTGTTCAAACTCTTTCATCATTTGGTCAAGTTCTGTCTCAATCATCGCTTTCGGAATGTCAATTTCAGCATTCTCAGTCACTTTTTCAATAAGCTGTTCACGCTTTTTGTTTTCAGCTTGCTGCTCTTTCTCTTTTTGAAGTTCTTCTTTTTTCTTTTCTTTTAACTCTTCTAGTGATTCAACATCTTCATCTACGTCTTTTGCAAAATCATCATCTAGTTCAGGTACTTCTTTTTCTTTTATTTCGTGAATATTCACCTTAAATACCGCTTCTTTTCCGGCAAGGTCTTCTGCATGGTAATCAACAGGGAAAGTGACATTTATTTCTGTATCTTCACCTGATTCTTTCCCGATTAACTGCTCTTCAAAACCTGGAATAAATTGTCCAGATCCTATTTCTAATGGATGGTTTTCTCCTTTTCCACCTTCGAAAGCCTCACCGTCTAGGAACCCTTCAAAATCAATTACGACTGTGTTTCCTTCTTCAACTGTACCTTCTTCTTTCAACACAAGTTCAGCTTGACTTTCTTGTAAAGCTTTCATCTCATTTTCAATATCTTCTTCAGTTACTTCAACAGATTCTTCCTCTACTTCTAGCCCTTTATATTCACCTAGCTTTACTTCTGGCTTTACTGTTACTTCACAAGTAAAAACAAGGTCTTTTCCGCGCTCAATTTCTTCAATATCAATTTGTGGTTGATCGACAGGGAAAATTCCCGTTTGATTAATAGCATCATTATAGGCCGTTGGTAAAACCATAT
This sequence comes from Pseudogracilibacillus sp. SO30301A, assembly GCF_037072025.1. Lineage (NCBI taxonomy): Bacteria > Bacillati > Bacillota > Bacilli > Caryophanales > Bacillaceae > Pseudogracilibacillus > Pseudogracilibacillus sp. SO30301A. The sequence continues at coordinate 16,392 of NZ_JAXHDD010000020.1, forward strand.
CCACAGCATCTTGATATAATGATTCAACACCAAAACGATTTTCAAAGATTTTACGTGGAATTCTTCCTTTTCTGAATCCAGGTAATGTAACATCTTTAACTACTTTTTTAAATGCTTGATCCAATGCTTGTTCAAATTCATCTGCTGGGACATTAATTGTTAGGATTCCTTCATTTCCTTCTTTTTTCTCCCAATTTGCTGATACTGCCATTTTATTCCCTCCAACTAATTGTAAACTATATATTTCATTACTATTCATGTTTATTAATTTCGTTTTTATTCAACCATTTTAGTATAACATAATGGTAATTCCATTCAAATAATATACATTATTACTAATCTAAGCAAATAGTTAAATATAGTTCATTCGATAGCTTGATCAAATCAACATAGTCATGCACTTTATTTTTATTAGTCATTTCTCCATATGGTAGTGATAAATTTTCATTTCCTAATAAAATTAGCGCATTTTTAACATCTATTATGTCACTCGTTGGGTAAAATTTCGGATATTGAATATAACTAAATTGATAGAGTAGTTCCTTCACTTGTATATAAAGTGTAGGATTTTCTTGTTCAAGATTTTGTAATTGCTGCAATGTATTTAAATAAATAGGATGTTCTGATACTTTTTGCAATTTCTTTAGTTCTATCGAATGATTTTCTCCAAATTTCTCCACCATCACGCTTGATTTAAAATTACTATCTATTAGTAATTCAATAATCTGTGTTTTGATTGCAGGATGAATTTCTTTTTCTTTTAATAAATTTAAAAACATTTCTGGTGGGTCAATGTTTAATTCTTTCCATTTATTAATTATATACCATTGTCTATGATGATTATCCTCTTTAACTGCACCATGAAGTTCAGCAATTAATTCATCCGAGCGAGCACTATTCATTTGATAAGCTAACCGGTACAAGTCCCTAAACTTTTTTCTAAAGTTATCTGGTATTGTACTTCTTTTTTCCTCAGCATTAATTAGATCAATAATATAAGGAAACTTATTAGTTTCATATAATATCATAATATAATAATCTAAGTAATCATAATAGTGGGAATCATTATAATCTGTCAATAGATTTTCACAAAATTGTTCTGCATCTGTCAGCTGATTTAATTTAATTAAACAAATTAACTTACTTATATGAATTTCATAGGTAGAGATTTGATGCGTTAGCAAAAATTTTAGTTTTTCAAGCGCTTGTTCATAATCTTGTTGATGAATTAGTTCAAAGCTCTCACGTTCCGCCTTTTCTAATTCATTTCTTAGTGTTGGAAATAAAATGATATTGTTTGTGTTGCTCATTCATCCCCACCTCATTTCGTTAGGTTTTAAGCCATCATTTTGTTTTATTCATCTGTTTTCTCTTTTTCCATCACATTTTTACTGCCACTGTAAAGACCACTTGCAGATAATCCAAGTACTAATCCAACTAGAACCCCTTCTTTTATACTACTACTAAAATAGAATACACCAAAAAGGATTCCAAGTAAAACCGCAAGAAAGGGAGAATATTTTGTTTTAAGTCCAGCCATTTTAAACAATTGTACAAGTCCCGTAATTACAGGAACGACAGCAATATCGTATATTTCAAACATGAAAACACCTCCTATCATACTATATGCCTGTTTCATATAGAATGAACGGATAATATAGTGTAAAATCAAAATTCAATTAACTCACCACTCATGTTGAAATATCGGATTTATCCTGTAGAATAATAGATATGACAAACCTAATTCATACAAACTTTGAAATCAATTTTCAAGGAGGAATTTCTGATGGCGAAAAAAGTACTTATTTTAATTGGTGATGCAGTAGAATCGCTGGAGATTTATTATCCGTATTATCGTTGTTTAGAAGAAGGTATTGACGTAACAATTGCAGCTTCTGAAAAAAGAAAAATCCACACTGTCGTTCATGATTTTACAGATTGGGAAACGTACACGGAGAAACCTGGTTATCTAATTGATTCCCACATTGCTTTTGCAGATGTAAATCCAGATGATTATGATGGGTTAATAATCCCTGGCGGTCGTTCACCTGAACACATTCGTATGAATGAACATGTACCAAAAATCGTAAGTCACTTTTTTGAAGCAAATAAACCAATTGCCTCTGTCTGTCATGGAAGTCTTGTTTTAACTATGGTTCCTGAACATATTAAAGGGCGTGAAATGACCGCTTATATCGCTTGCAAACCTGAAGTAGAGGCAGCTGGCAGCAAATATATTGATGAACTACTACATGAAGATGGAAATCTAGTTTCAGGACATGCATGGCCTGATCTTCCTGGTTTGATGAAAATGTTTCTTGAGCAGTTGAATAGATAGAATTAGATGGAGAGCCGTGCTAAACAGCTCTCTTTTTTTCTCCACAAAACAAAAGTACAGTAGCGGAACACAATGTCATATACCACCTGTTCAACAGGTGGCTTGATTTAGCCCTATAAGAGCATGTTACTGGCAACGCCTTAAAGGCGTAGTTTCGCAAGCCTTTCTTTGCTAGATTATTTCAACTTATCCTCTATCATATCTGCATCATTTTTATTTTTTATATACTTCTTGATCACTTCTTCATTTCAACTGTATCAACATAATATCCTCTCACCCAAAAGTTTCGATTCCCTTTTCTTTTATATTCTGGGTGGCGGTCAAATATCATTAAAGCACTTTTCCCTTTCAAATATTTATAGAAAGATTTCCATAAAGATAGTCCATAAATGTCGATACACTTAATTTAGGTGGGATTTTAACACATAAATGTACATCATCTATAGATACACTTCCCTCCACTATTTCAATTCCTTTATACTCACAAAGCTTTCTGATTATTATTTCTCGAACATCTTCCCTTAGTTTTCCATACATTGTTCTGCGTCTGTACTTAGGTATAAATACTATATGATACATGCCATTTCACTTTGTATGTGATAAACTTGATTTATCCATTTGTGGATGTCCTCCTCTGCTTGACATTGGCTTGCGAAACCTTTGTCATTATAGCAAAGGAGGACTTTTTATCATACGTAAAGGTACTACCGTTTCTGTTCCCTCACGCGAATCGTGGGGCTTGATCTGGAGTTATTATTGCCGTGTAATAAACACTTTTAATTTAGGCTGTAATCCTTGTTGTACGACACGGATAAGAAGTTGAACTTCCTTTTACGGTTAAATCACCTTGCTTTACGGTTTAAATTTTAGTTTGTACGGATAAATTCCCGAGTTTCTATTACGATAAATCGCATTCTGTACGGACAAACCATCATTCTTCACGGAAATTGCGTAGACGGGATCGTCCATCCCTGATTCTTCCGAGTCCCCACTTTGGATCATGAACCCCGGAATCACTTGGTGAAAAATTAACCCGTCATAAAAACCGTCTTCCACTAAAATTATTTACCGTGTTATGAACAATATTTAGATACAACACAATCTGCACCTCTCTGCCACTTTCCATCGTCATAGTTACAATAAGGATGTCATCAGTTGCTGTTGTTTTTTCTTTGTTAACTCTTCTTCAGTCGCTTCTCTGTTGTCTGCTTCTTCTGTAGCTTGCTCGTTCCTTCATCAGCTGTATCATCCGACAGTGTGCCACCACCGCAAGCGACTAACTAGCCATAATGTATGAACTTATGAGCATGTATACATATCTATTCATTTTGTTTGCCTCCTAAAGTGCTATTTTTCTAAAACATTTTAACTTTTTTAGGGAAAAGAATGCGAAAGAAAACATGAAAAAAAGACAGTGTCAAAAGTCTATACATCATTGGTATTACAAGATGTATAAGTGACTAGATTACATAAAACAAGTAAACCCACAAGGTAGATCTTAATTTCGTTTCCAAAAAAGTAAAATTAATGCAGAAATAAACGTGATGAGTGCTATATATAAAAATACGTCTTTTAAACCTGCTTGTTCAGCGACAACTCCAGCTACAATTGGTCCTATCAATATACCAAGAGCATAAAAAGACTGATAATATCCCATGGCAGACATTTTTAAATCGTTCGGGCTTATTTTGACTACTTCACTTAATAACAATGGAAAAATGAAGCCAAGTGCAAGACCCAATCCGGCATGGTATAAACTAATTGATAGGAGCGAGTTTGCAAATGGGATACAAATTAAAAACAGTGCAGTAAAAATAAAACTTACCACCAATACCATACGATTATATTTCGGGTCTAAATTAAATACCATTAATCCTAAAGATATTAACGCATGAGGGATAAAAAAAGCACACATTAACCAAACAAAATTATGTTCACTGATTCCGATCGATACAGCCATAAGAGGGCTAAACCCAAAAATAGTAATGAATAATACGGCATGGGCAATAAGGGACAAAAAGGTAACCATTTTTAAACCAGAAATAGAATTTGTACTTTTTAGATACTCTTTTACATTTAACTCTGTCTTATCTTGATTTTTCACGTCAACTTCTTTGATATTCCAAGCAAAATAAATTCCTAATAAAGAGGTAATTGCCCCTAACCAAAACGGAAAATTCCACCCAAATAAATGAATAAGAAACCCACTGACAGCCATACAGATTAACTGTGTAGTTACTGTATTAAACTGCATTGTTCCCATTGCTTTTGCGGCTTTATCTGGAGTAAAATAATAAGAATATAGCACGGTCGCCATAACCCACATAGAAGCTGTAATACCAGCTAACAATCTGGCGAATAATACAAGTAAAAAAGCTTCAAAATAAATAAGAATGAAGCAGCTCAAAAATGCACAAATAAATCCACCAATTAGTAAATGCTTCCGAATTTTATGTAAAACATCTGATAAAATTCCTAAAGGAAGACGGAATACAATTTGAGTAACTCCATAAGCCCCTAGTATAATCCCAATTGCAGAGTAAGAAAACCCAATATTTTCTAAATACACACCAAATAATGGAACATAAATATAAATGGAAAACCAAAAACAAAATACCGCAAGATTAAAATTAATATGAGATTTTAAGGAAATTTGCCTGCTATATGTTAGTGAAATTTGTGCGATAAGTAACACCCCCGATTAAACATACTTTTTAATAGAGAAAGGCGTAAGAAGATCCTACGCCATTATGCCTTGTGTGTAAAACCAAACTCAACCATTTTGCCATTAACTGTTTCTTTGATTGCATCTCGACCCGGTCCCATATTTTTAGGTGGGTCGTACCCTTCTGTATCTTCTGCCAATACTTCTCTAATTTTCCTCGTTTAAACAATTTGATTCTCAGTATTCACGTTTATTCTTGCACTTCCAATGAAAACCGCCCATTGAATATTTTTTAACGGTATTCCTGTCCCGCCATGCAGTATAAGGAGAAGCCCTGTTAATTTCTGTACTTCTTCCATACGATCAAAGCCTAAGTTTGGCTCTCCTTTGTAAGACCCACGCACTGAACCTAATGAAGGTACCATACAACCTAAGTTCCCGGAATTTATAACGAGTTCAATTTGAAAATGCTGTAATATCAAGGTCTCATCGTAAATTTGTTCATGAATCCACCGTTATACTTTAAACATTTGTAACAATGGAACTTTCCAGTATTTACGCGGGGTTTCGAAGTTTATCGTTACACAATCCGGGAATCCAGGATACAAGCGACATTTGTTTCTCTAACTATTAGGTCACATTCAGACGGGATGGCAACAATCAGATCAACTTCTTGCCCACCAATTAGACCAAGTTCCGCTTCTACGAAAATACCGTGAATATGCGCGAATATGCGCTAGTTCCACAACTTTTTTCGTTAATGCAATATTATCATCAAGTGGTAGATGGGAACCATCGATCATCACCGAAATAAAACCTGCATGAATAGCTTCTGCGCATTTTTCATAACTTGAGCTATGATCCAAATGTATCGCAACCGGAACCGTTGTTTTATACTCTTCTATTAGTGCTTTTACCATCGATCCTACGACTTTAATATCACCCATATATCTTCCGGCATCTTCTGAAACACCAAAATGACAGGTGCTTTTTCTTCATCTACAGCTCGCAGGATTGCTTGTGCGTACCCTAAATTATTTACATTAGACTGTAAGCAGCATACTTATTATCTCAGACCTTATTTAACATTTCCCTCATCGAAACTAAAGGCATGTAACACTCCTTTGTTTTAAACGTAGAATTAGTTTAATTTTATTAATTGAATGATTCGATCTCCAACCTCATTTGTTTTGGCTATTCCACCAAGATCTGGAGTTAGTACAGTCCCCTCAACCATTATTTCTTCAATCGTATCCAATATTTTCTTGCCAAGATCTTCACGCCCGAAAAAGTCAAACATCTGACTGACAGACCATATCGCTGCAAGTGGATTTGCAATTCCTTTTCCAGCAATATCAGGAGCTGAACCATGTACCGGTTCAAACATGGATGGAAATGTTCGTTCAGGATTAATATTAGCTCCAGCTGCAAGTCCCATACCACCCGCAAGAGCAGCTCCGACATCTGTTAAAATATCTCCGAATAAATTGGAGGTAACGACCACTTCAAATCTTCCCGGATCTATAATCATATGCATAGCTGCGGCATCAACTAGATAAGAATATGTTTCAACCTCTGGGTATTCTTTGCCAACCTCTTCAAAAACTTCATCCCAAAAAACCATGGAATAATTTAACGCATTTGCTTTACTTACGCTCGTTAATGTTTTATTTTCTTGCTTTGCAATTTCAAATGCATGGCGGATAATTCTTTCTGTACCTTTACGGGAAAATATTCCGGTTTGAAGAACCACTTCTTCTGGTTTTCCTTTAAATAACCATTCACCCGCACCTGCATATTCACCTTCACTATTTTCCCGAATAAAAAGCATATCAATATTTTCACTCGTACCATGGCCAATAGGACATTTTGCTCCGCCCAATAGTTTAATAGGGCGTAAATTTACATATTGATCAAATTGCTTACGAATGATTAATAGTAAATCCCATAATGAAATATGGTCAGGGACACCAGGGTAACCGACTGCTCCTAAATAAATAGCATCAAATGATCTTAGTTGTTCTATTCCATCATCAGCCATCATTTTTCCATGCTCTAAATAATACTCACAGCCCCAAGGAAACGATGTAAATTCAAAAGCGATGTTACCATCTAACTCCGCAACCTTCCGCATTACTTTTATACCTTCATTTACAACTTCTGGTCCTATTCCATCTCCCGGAATAACTGCAATTCGTTTTGTGACCATTTCGTACCACCCTTTTTTCAATCATTCTACTTTACTACTCTTCTAAATTAACCACAACGGTAATCGTTTCTACTAATTCTTGAATTGCATAGGCAGGTCCTTCTTTCCCATTTCCACTTTCTTTTACACCACCATATGGCATTTGATCTGTTCGGTAGCAACAAGTGTCATTAATAACGACCCCACCTACCTCAAGTAAATATGGAATCTGGTAGGAAAGATTAATGTCAGAAGTATAAATACCAGCTTGCAAACCATATTTAGAGTCATTTACAAGATTAATAGCTTCTTCCAAAGTGCTGTAAAATGTCACAGAAACAACTGGAGCAAATAACTCTTCATCTAAAACTTTCATGCCTTTCTTCACATTTGTTAGAACGGTCGGCTGGAAAATGTTTTTTGTCCGAATTCCACCTATTAAGACAATCGCTCCATCTGCCTTTGCTTCTTCTACCCATTGTTCGACTCTTTCCGCCTCTTTTTCATTAATCATTGGACCAACGTTCGTTTTCGGATTTAATGGATCGCCAACTTTTAATTGATCAACTTTTTCTAAAAATTTATCCATAAACTCATTTTTTATATCTTCATGAACGAATATTCGTTGTACAGAAATACAAATTTGACCAGCATGAGCAAAAGCCATTTTTGCTAACTTTTCAGCTGCTTTATCAATATCGGCATCATGGTGGACAATGGTCGCAGAATTAGAACCTAATTCAAGCGTGGCTTTACGCAAACCAATTGTTTTTTGAATATGTTTTCCAACTGCTGGGGAACCAGTGAACGTATAATGTGCAATTCGCTCATCATTTAAAAGTTGTTCACCAACCGTACGGCCTCCCCCAATAAGACATTGAACGAATCCTTTTGGCACTCCTGCTTCTTCGAGTAATTCACATAAACGAATAGCAAGACTAGGTGTTTCAGAAGCAGGTTTAATAATGACTGGATTTCCAGCAGCAAGTGCCGGAGCAACTTTATGCACAACCAAATTCAACGGAAAATTAAATGGTGTAATCGCCGCCACAACTCCTACTGGTTTCTTAATCGTGTAGAGAAAACGGCCCTCAGTATTATAGTTTGGAATAATTTCACCGACTAGTTTCTTTGTCTCATCAGCAGCAATTTGAAAAGTAGAAGCCGACCGGCTGACTTCTACTAACGCATCAGTAATCGGCTTTCCACCTTCTTTGGCGATAATTTCTGCATATTCTTTTTTACGCTCATTCAGTAAGGAAGCAACTTTCATTAATACATTGTATCTTGCTTCGGGAGAGAAAGTAGTATTCTTATGTGCATCAACAGCTGCTTCCACAGCTTTATTTACTAACTTCTCATCTGCCACACATGTAACTGCATATAACTCACTTGTATATTTATTAAACACTTTCTGTTTTTCTTCAGTTTCTATCCATTCACCGTCAATAAATAATTTTTCTTTTTTTACATCCGTGATCATACAAAAACTTCCTTTCGTGTACTATTTTTTCCTTAAAGCTTCTTTAACAGTTGTAATAATATGTTTCGGGGCGATCTCAAATTTATCAAGTAATTCTTCGTTCGGTGCAGATTCTGAATTTCGATCTTTTACACCTACACGTAACATTGGAACTGGCTTTTCTTCTACTAAAACTTCTGCAACGGCACTACCGAGACCACCATAAATGCTATGTTCCTCAGTAGTTACAATAACGCCTGTTTTTTCAGCAGCTTGAACTATTGCCTCATTATCCAATGGCTTAATCGTTGGCATATGAAGTACAGCGATCGATAATCCTTCTTTTTCCAATGTCTCAGCAGCTTCAATAGCACGACTTGTTTGAGTTCCAGTTGAGATAATAGTTAGATCAGTTCCTTCTTTTAATGAGACTGCTTTTCCAATTTTGAAATCGTAATCTTCATCAAAAATAACTGGATATGGATCACGAGCTAGACGTACATAAACAGGTCCATCATAGGTATGAGCAAATTCCATCATTTTTTTCACTTCCACACTATCAGCTGGTGCTAGTACTGTCATATTAGCAAGAGAACGGAATATCGCAATATCTTCTAAAGCTTGGTGTGTTTTTCCAGTTAATCCCGTAAGTAAACCACTATAAGCTCCAAACATCTTCACATTTAATCGCGGTTGAGCAATTTGCACTTGTATTTGATCGATTGCGCGCTTTGACATAAATGCTGCAAATGTAACAGTCCACGGTTGTAAACCAGTAGTTGCAAGTCCAGAGCACACACTTAACATATTTTGTTCGGCAATACCCATTTGTAAAAATTTATCTGGATTTTTTAGCGCCACTCCGTCAATTTTTGTGGAATTGGCAAGATCACCATCCACCACATATACTTTTTCATCTTCTTTTGATAGTTCTAATAACGTTTCTCCGAAGACATCTCTCATCGTTTCTTTTTTTTCTGACAATAAACTAACCATTTTTATCCCTCCACACTTAATTCTGTTAATGCATCATGTAACTCTTCATCTGTTGGTACACGAGAATGCCACAGGAATTCATTCTCCATAAAGCTTACGCCTTTACCTTTAACTGTATTGGCAATAATAATGGTCGGCTTCCCTTTAACTTCCTTTGCTAATTTAAATGCCGCTTCTATTTCATTGAAGTTGTGTCCATCGATTGTGATAACATTCCATCCAAATGCTTCCCATCTTGTTTGAGGTTCATTGACTGGGATTTTCCGATTCCCTTCTTCTGCATTCCATCCAAATTGTTGGAGTTTATTATAATCTAGAATAACGACTAAATTATCTAGTTTATATTTTGGAGCTATGTCTGCCGCTTCCCAAACTTGCCCCTCTTGTGACTCACCATCACCAATAATGCAATACGTACGGAAATATTTCTTTTGTAATTTAGCTCCTAGAGCGATTCCAACTGCTGCGGAAATTCCTTGCCCTAATGAGCCCGTTGACATATCAAGCCCTGGTAAAGTATTCATATCCGGGTGAGCTTGAAGTCGAGAATTTAGAGCATCAAACGTCTTTAATTCTTCAACCGGCATAAAACCTCTCAATGCCAAAACAGAGTATAATCCAATTGCTGAGTGTCCTTTTGAGAGAACAAAGCGATCACGATCTTCCCCTCTAGGATTTGATGGATCGATATTCATTTCTTTAAAATATAAATAAATTAAGAGATCGATAGCCGACATCGGTCCACCAACATGACCTGCACCTGCATAGTGAACTGTTTCAATAATTTGACGTCTTGCTTGGGTTGCCTTTTTTGTTAACTCTTCTGTTGATAAAGTCATTTAAAATCCTCCTTAAAAATATATTTAGTAAAATTTTGGTTAAGCGCTTTACTGAATTTTCAAATAGTAACAAGATAAACGAATTTATCTTGTATTATTAGATCAATTATTTATTTTAATAGGTCGACCTTTTTGATAAGATTGTTTTGCCGCTTTTGCAATTATTTCAGCTCGTAATCCATCGTTACCATCACAAAGTAATGGAGTACCATTTTGTATTGAATCAATAAATGCTTGTGTTTCTGTTATATATGCATCTTTATAACGTTCTAAAAAGAAATGTTTCAGTTTATCTTTATGAACACCATCACTCGTGCTTAATTCAACGGTTGTTGGTCGGTCATTTTCACAAGTAAGATTACCTTTATCGCCAAAAACTTCTACACGTTGATCATACCCATATACTGCTTTTCTACTATTATCGATGACACCTATTGCTCCATTTTCAAAGGTTAACGTAGTGATTGCAGTATCAATATCGCCTACCTCGCCAATTGCGGGATCAACGAGATTTGCTCCTACTGCAAAAACTTCAACTACTTCACTATTTGCAAGATAGCGTGCCATATCAAAATCATGGATCGCCATATCGAAAAATAGACCACCCGAACCCCTAATATATTCTACTGGTGGTGGCTCAGGATCTCTTGATGTAATTTTTATGACATGCGGATTCCCAATGACACCCTTTTTAACAGATTCATGGATTCGTAGGAAGTTACGATCAAATCTACGGTTAAATCCAACTTGAAATTTTACACCTGCTTTTTCAACTGCATTTAAAACTTCTTTTGTTTCATCAATTGAAAAACTAATCGGTTTTTCACAAAATATATGTTTTCCATTTTTCGCCGCTTCTATAATGATTTCAGCATGTGTATTCGTTGGAGAACAAACGAAAACTGCATCGATTTCTTCATCCTTAATAATATATTCGTAGTTTGTTACGACTTGTTCAATTCTAATTTCTTTTGCCCAATCTATTACATCGTCAATAAAAATATCTGAAATTGACTTAAGTCTTACATTTGAAAAGTGAATGATATTTTCGGCGTGCAGTCTACCAATTCTACCTGCACCAATGATACCGATTGTTGTATTTTTCAATTGGTTTCACACTCCTTTTTAAATATGTCTATTCAACCCATACCTATTTCTCGTAAGTAATTTCTCGTTCGTTTCGCAATTGGTAATGGCTTTTCAAACGGAGTTGGATACATGTCTTGTTCTACAATAATCCATCCATCAAAATTTGTTTTCTTAAGTAGTTGAACAAATTTGCTCATATCAACAATCCCTTTATCTGGCTCTACCATTACACCTTCTTGAACCGCTTTTGCCAATGACCAATCATTTTGTCTTACAGCTTCAAGAACAGATGAATCACAATTTTTCAAGTGGATATATGAAATCCTTTTATAATGCTTTTTCATAAATTCGATAACATCTCCGTCCATATAGGCATGATGACCAGTATCAAAACAAAGATTAATAGTCGTTCTTTTTAAGAATTCTTCAATTTGTTCTTCTGTTTCAATATGCGTTTGTGAATGTGGATGAAAGACAACTTCTAAATCATATTTATTTTTTGCATGATTATTTATTTTTTCGATATTTTGATAAAATATGTCTTTTTCTTCTTTATTTAATTCTTTTTTACGGATTTGTTCTCCTGTAAATAAATCTGTGTAACAAGCATCGATAAGTACGACATATTTTGCCTCTTCAAACTGAGTCTGTAATGATGCCATTTCATCCAGCTGTGCTATCATATTATTCGTATTATCAGGACAAGTTAGATCGTCCATTAATGTTGTTGATATTAATTGAATATTTCTTTTATCTAGTTCATTTTTCAATTTCTGCACCTTATTTGGCATAAACCCCCACGGCCCTAACTCCATACCAGTGTAACCTGCAATTGCCATTTCATCTAAACATCTTTTCCAAGACATCTGTTTATCATCTTTTGTAAACCATATTCCCCAGGAAACGGGAGCAGTTCCTATTTTACATTGACTCAAATTGCATTCCCCACTTTTTTATATAAATACCCAACTATTCAATTCTGACGACTCGAGAATTGCTTCAATAATTCGATCTACTTTAAAACCAAAGTTAAAATCACAAATATAAGAAGTGCCTTTTGTAATGCTTGATAGTACTTCATGCGTTTCTAGTGTTTTAAAATCATTGAATCCAATTGCTATACCAGGTGCTGGTTGAAAAGCACTATAACCTTCATGGTCATTTCCAAGTAGTACTCTTCTAAATCCTCTATCTACACTATCATCTTTAGTAAAGTAAACATGAACATCGTTGAGGTTTTCTAAAGTATAATGAACCGTTCCTTTCGTTCCTTGAATTTCAAAACTTAAGTGGTTTTTTCTTCCTGTTGCTATTCTACTAGAACTTAATGTTCCGATTGCGCCATTTTCATATTGTGATAATAATATAACGACATCATCATTTTCAACCGTTTTCGTTTCTGTAGAGTTAAGTCGTACAGGTCTTTCTTTAATGACAGTTCGAGTTAAAGCATTAACTGCTTTCATATCTCCTAAAATAAACTGTAGGACGCTAAATAAATGAGAGCCTAAATCTCCTAAAGTGCCACTACCAGAGATTTTCTTTAGATGGCGCCAAGAGATTGGAATTTGTTGATCCAGAAGAGCATCCTGGTCATATGTACCAGAAACTTTTGTTATTTCACCTAATTTTCCATCTTGAACTAATCTTCTAATATATTTTGTTGCTGGATTCATCACATTATTAAAACCTACATAATTAACAAGCCCTTTTTCTTTCGCTAAATTTGCTAACTCTTTTGACTGTCCTGCTGAAAGACTAAGAGGTTTTTCGCAATATACATGTTTATTATTTAATAGAGCTTCCTTTGCAATTTCATAATGAAAAGCATTAGGTGTAGTAATATCTACTAAATCAACATCTTTATCTGTTACTACATCATGCCAATCTTTACTATATCGTTTAAAACCGAATTGTTTTTTTACTTTTAAAGCACTTTCTTCAGTAATATCTGAAACCATTTCAAATACAGGTTTTCCATATTCTTCACCAAAATGATATAAAGCATTTAAAAAAGATTTTGAATGGGATTTCCCCATCCATCCTGTACCAACTAATCCAATTCTTACCTCTTTCAAAGTAAACACCTCTTTGTTGAATAAAGGATTTTGAACACATCTGACACACTACAAGATGTGTTCAAATATCCCCTTCAGTAATTATTTACTTAATTGATCATTTACTTCATCTAATTTTTCTTGTGCATTTTCACTTGTAATTAAATCAATCCCACTGTCAATCTTCTCATCAACTGTTTCACCATTAATCGCTCTTATCGCATTTTCAACTCCAATATATGCCATTTGATACGGTAATTGCTGAATTACTGCATCTAATTCACCTTGAGAAATCGATTTTAACGCATCACTCGTACCGTCAATGCCAATTACCGGAATTTCTAAGTTGCTTGTGTTAATTGCCTGAAGTGCTCCCAAAGCCATTTCGTCATTCGCTGTAAAGACCCCTTTAACATTTGGGTGTGCAGTGATTATGTTTTCCATAACGTTAACAGCTTTTGTTCTATCAAAATCAGCTGCTTGAACTGTAACAACTTTAAGACCATGTTCCTCAAGTTGGTCTTTAGCACCAGAAACTCTTGCTTCATTTTGTGCAGCTCCTGACACCCCTTCAATAATTGCAACTTCTTCACCTTCAGACAATAATGAAGTTAAGTACTCACCTGCTTTTTGACCTGCAGTATAATTATCTGTTCCAATATACGTTACTTTATTTTCCCAATCTAAATCTGTATCAATGAGAAGTACTGGGATATCTGCATCACTATATTTAGATAGCGTTGGTATAACTGATCCAGTACTTGGCATTAACACTAAAGCTTCCGGGTTTTCAGTTAATAAATCTTCTAAAATATTGATTAATTCTTGCTCTTGTGTTTGCGTAGATGCAGCAAGGAATTTTCCATTAACATCAAAATCTTCAAACGCTTGTTTTGCTCCAGCTTCTGCCAATTTAAAATATTCAGCGTCAGATCCTTTTAAAACAACCGCAATTGTTGGTTTGTCACTATCGTTATCAGTGCTCTCGTCTGCTGATTCATCATTTTCGTTACTACTTGAACCACTACTACACCCAGCTAGTAATATTAGAGCTGCAATAATTACTAGAGACAATGTTAAAAAATATTTTTTTTTCATTTGTTTCACTCCTCGTATTATTTTTCTGGATAAACCATAATTTTAATTGCTTCACCTTTTCTCATAGTTTTAATTGCTTCATGAATATCTCTTAATGATGTTCTATGAGTAATAAGACTTTCAAGGTTTAAAATATTAGCTTCTAAAATTTTAATTACTTTAGGAAAATGATTTTTTTGAATAATTGTACCCATAACAGTAATTTCTTTTTTAGTTATTTCACACTGTTTAATCGGACGATTGGCATTTTCATTCATACCAACCAATAAAACTTTACCACCTTTCCGAACAAGTTCTATTGTTTGATCAAATAGTACACCAACACAGTCGATAACAATATCTGCCCCAACTTTGGTTATATCTTGAACTAATTGTTCAACATTCTCTTTAGTCGGATTAATGATATGTGTTGATCCCGACTTTTTCGCATGTTCTAGACGATAATCAGATAAATCAACTGTTATTATTTGACCAGCACCTGCCACCTTTTGAACTTGAGTAAACAGTTGTCCCATTGGACCTGCTCCTAAAATTACAACATTGTCACCAGGTTGTGTTTGGATCTTCTCACTACCATTAATTACACATGAAAGCGGTTCAGCCAAAACAGCTATTTCAACTGGTACTTTCTTCGATATTTTATAGACATTTTTAGAAGGAACCACACTATAGGAAGCCCAGCCACCATCTTTAAAAATTCCAATTGTGGAAAAGTTTTCACAAACATTTTGAATACCTGTTTGACAGTAATAACAATGTCCGCAAACTGTTGTCGGGTCAATAATTACTCGATCGCCAACTTCGACATTTTGAACATTATTACCAATTTCAATAACTTCACCAATATATTCATGTCCTTGAATAATACCAGGAGTTGCAGGGTGTGTAGGAGGGTCTGATAAAATATGAATATCAGATCCACATATACTTGCTACCTCTACCTTAATTTTCACTTCATCAGCATTAGATAATTCTGGTATATCTACTTCTTTCAATGTTAACTTTCCTACATCTTCAAAAATTGCTGATAACATAACTTTTTCTCCTTATAAATAATTTAATTACTTAACATTCCCTGTAATACTTGCACTGTACGTTCACAGTAAAGATATAAATCATCCATTGATTCCTTATTAGCTGCGAACGGGTTTGCTCCAGGTGCCATACACTCAAGAACAAGAGGCCCATCATAATTGATTTCCTTTAGTTTTGAGAATACTGCTTCAAAATCAATATGACCAAATCCTACACCTTGCCGATTATTATCTGCAAGATGAAAGACCCCTAATTTATCAGATACATTTTCAATTGCGTAAAGCATATCAACTTCTTCAATATTCATATGATATGTGTCCACAAGCATTTTCACACTCGGGTGATTTAATTCATTTACAAAACGATAAGCATCTTCGGCTGTATTTAAAATAGAACTTTCATAACGGTTAACTGGTTCTATAATTAATTCAACATTTTCCAATTTTGCTGTTTCGCATAATTGTTTCACTGAATCAATTGCCCAATCCCAATCTTCCGTTCCTTTGCCAATAAGGTGCGTCTTTCCAACAGCGGATGGACAAATTACAATGTATTTTCCACCGAATTCGTTACAAACTTTAATTTGTTCTTTAAAATATTCAACTGCAATTTTTCGATTGGTCGGATTACCATTAGCCAAGTCTTTTGTTTCATCCGGCCAAGCAGCATCACCTGTAAGTCCATCAATTTTTAATTGTAAATCGTTTACAATTTGTTTAATTTTCTCTGTATGAGTAAGTGCCATCGCTGCTTGAAGTTCTATCGCATCATAACCACTTTTTTTGATGAATTTAAGAACTCTTTCAATTGGTTCATCCCCAAAAATCCAACTACATATCGATAAATGCATGAATCACACCCCATAGTTAATATTAATTATTTAAATAACCTTCTACTTCATGAATTCTTTGCTCTACATTGTCTTTTGTATAAACCTCGGCACCTGAATCAATACGTTTTTCTACCGACTCACCTTTAATCGCTTTTACAGCTGATTCCACCCCTAAATAACCCATTCTATACGGATCTTGGGCTATATTAGCTACCATTTGACCATCTACAACTGCTTGCAGACCATCTGGAGTACCATCAAAGCCAATTAAAGGAATATGTGTACTATCTTTATTTTCTAACCCTTTAAATGAACCCAAAGCCATTTCGTCAGAAGTTGCGAATACCGCTTTGATATCTGGATCTGCTGTGAGAACGTTTTCGACAATATTAACCGCTTTTACACGATCACTTTGAGCGTCTTGAACGATAAATTCAATGTTCTTACCTTCTAAAGCTGCTTGGAAACCTTCAGTTCTTTCATCATGAACTTTTGCTCCCATTTGGCCGCGAACGATCAGAACTTTATCACCATCATTTAATCGATCACTAATATACTCTCCACCTTTAAATGCAGCTTCATAGTTTTCTGTTCCGATAAAACTTACCCTATCCTCAAATTCATTTACATTTGCATCAGCCAAAACTACTGGAATATTGGCATTGTGTGCCTTTTGAAGCGCTGGTAACATCGCCTCGGGAAGACTTGGTGCAACAACGAGACCATTTACTTTAGTGGAAATTAAGTCTTCAACCATTTTTACTTGCTGTTCATATAAGGTTTCCTCCGCTGGTCCAAGAATTTCAATTTCAACACCTAATTCCTTTGCTGCATCTTGAGCTCCAGCCATATGGATTTTCCAATACTCAGAACTTAAAGTCATTAGAACTACACCAATTTTCAAATCTTCTTCATTTGTTTCTTCTGTTGATTTTTTTTCATTTCCTTCATTACTAGAATTATTAATTGAACTAGAACTATCATTTGATGAACATGCAGTCAACATAAGCAGTGCAGTTATAAAAACAAATAACATTTTTTTCCTCATCTTAACACTCCTCGTATATTTATCAAAAATATTAAATAAAAATATCCATGTAAATTACATAAATTAATTCCTTCCCCTTTCAAGTGTATAAAATTAATTACATGGAAAATATTTATTTTTAAATTTTATTTTTTAGAGCGTCTACGTAAAACATCAACGAACACAGCTAAAATAATTACAATACCAATGACAACTGTTTGAACATCAGTAGATGTACCAAGTAAGTTAAGACCATTACGTAATACAGCAATAATCATCGCCCCAATTAAAGTACCCCAAACTGTTCCAACCCCACCGAAGAAGCTTGCACCACCAATGATTACAGCGGCAATAGCATCCAATTCATATGTTAATCCAGCTATTGGAGATGCTGCGTTTGTTCTTCCAATAAGAACTAATCCAGCAAGACCAGCCATTAATCCACTTATTGTATAGACTTTAATTAGTACACGGTCTACTGGGATTCCAGAAAGTCTTGCAGCTTCTTTATTTCCACCAATTGCATAAATATATCTTCCTGTTGCTGTTCTAGTAAGGAAAATATGGAAAATAATACTCACAACTATAACTAAAATAAAACTCACAGGAACAAAACCTACATTTGCTTGACCTGTAAAATTAATTACATATGCAAATCCAAAGATTGGTGTAGCACCAGTAATGATTAATGCAAGTCCTCGAAAAACATTCATCGTACCCAATGTTGAAATAAACGGATGAGGTAATCTTAATTTCGTCAATAACAATCCATTTAATAAACCTGCTAGAGCACCAACTAATAAACAAACAAATATTCCTAAAACTGGGGGCATGCCCCACATCACTGTTACAACACCTGTTACGACGATAGAGAATGCTAGTATTGATCCAACAGATAAGTCAATACCAGCGGTTAAAATTGGTAATAACATACCCATTGAGATTAGTGCGTTAATGGATGACTGTCTAGCTATATTCATTAGGTTGTCTAATTTAAGGAAACTTGGTGATAAAATAGCAAGAGTAATAGATAGTATTATCAAACCAAATAAAGCACCAAATTTATTAACAATATATTTAAAGTCGTATTTATTTTTTTTCTTTTCTTCCACATCACCTTGCTGAATGACTTCAGTTTGTTCTTTCATTATTATTTAACCTCCTGTCGCAGCTTTCATAATTACTTCTTGATCTGCTTCATCTCTGCTTATATCCGCTGTAATTTTTCCTTCATTCATCACGAGAATTCTATCTGAGATACCGAGAATTTCGGGTAACTCCGAAGAAATAACAATAACACCAGCGCCATTTTCAACTAAATAGTTCATTAAATTGTACACTTCGACTTTTGCGCCCACATCAATTCCCCTAGTTGGTTCATCGAAAATAAAAACTCTTGCATCTGTAAACAGCCATTTTGCTATTACTACTTTTTGTTGATTTCCACCGCTTAAATATCTTGCTAAAAGATTTACGTTATTAGGTCTAATACTTAAGTCTTTAACATATTTATCTGTTACGTCTTTTTGTGATTGTATATTTATAAGACCGTTCTTCTTAACTTTATTTATCTTGGCAATCGTGTTATTGAAAATTAACGATTGATCAAGAAATAAGCCTTCTTCTTTTCTATCCTCTGTAATAAATGCTAAGCCTGCCTTAATTGCATCGATTGGATGACGAATCTTTTGTTTTTCTCCTGCAATATATACATCACCCGATACAATTGGGTCTGCTCCAAATATTGCTCGAGCAAGTTCCGTCCGACCTGCACCAACCAGTCCCGATATTCCTAATATTTCACCTTGATTAGCTGAGAAGTTTATCTCCGGTGAGTCTTCCGTTAATTTTAGATTTTTTACAGTTAATATTTCTTTCCCTTTTTTAAAATCAATTTTGGGGAATTTATTATCCAATGAACGACCTACCATGAGTGCAATCATTTCATCAATGGAAGTAGTTTTAGTTTCAACTGTTTTGATTTTATGTCCATCTCGTAAGATTGTAATTCGATCACTAATCCGTTTTATTTCTTCAAGACGGTGTGAAATATATATAATCGTCATTCCTTGTTCTCTTAATCTTTCAATAGTAGCTAATAATTGCTCAGCTTCACGTTCACTTAAACTTGATGTCGGTTCATCCATAATAATCAGTTCACAATTTAGCGATAGCGCTTTAGCAATTTCAACTAATTGTTGTTGTCCGACCCCTAAATTTTGTACTAATTCTTCCGGGCTAACATTTTGTCCTAACCGTTCCATTAACTCTTTAGCTTCTTTCCTCATTGCGGAACGATCTAGTAATGATAATTTACTGCCTTTTTTCATTTCATGTCCTAAAAAGATATTTTCCATAATTGAAAGTTGAGGTATTAAGTTAAGCTCCTGATAGATTGTTCCAATACCTGCATCAATGGAGTCACTCGGTTTAGTTACCGCGAGCGGTTTCCCCTTCCATATCAACTCTCCAACATCTTTCTCATAGGCACCAGTGATAATTTTAATAATTGTAGATTTTCCAGCACCATTTTCACCTAAAAGAACATGAACCTCACCAGGCTTTACATCAATATTAATGTTATATAGTA
This sequence comes from Pseudogracilibacillus sp. SO30301A, assembly GCF_037072025.1. Lineage (NCBI taxonomy): Bacteria > Bacillati > Bacillota > Bacilli > Caryophanales > Bacillaceae > Pseudogracilibacillus > Pseudogracilibacillus sp. SO30301A. The sequence continues at coordinate 36,608 of NZ_JAXHDD010000020.1, forward strand.
CTTGAACCCCTGAGAAAGACTTATTAATATCCTTTAATTCTAGTATCATACCAACTCACCCCTAACTACATATCTTACATTCCTTTTTAATCAATAATAATTGTACTTCCTGTATCTAATGATTTAATACAAGCTTCTATTGCCCTCATATTTTTAATCGTATTGTCTTTTGTATAAATTGGCTCCTTATTTGTTAATACACAGTCCGAAAAATGCTCAACTCCAAGCGTATAACTGTGACCATAAATAATTTCTTCGCGTTTTAAACCATTTTTATTAGTTACAGTTATAATTCCCTCGCCATCGGTTTGAGTTATAAACGCTTTCGAGACAGTGATCGTACCTTCCGTTCCTATAACTTCATACATATGGCGGCTTGGCATATCCATTGCACAATCAAAATATGCTTGTACTCCGTTACCAAGTTCCATCACCACTATTGCTGAGATATCTACATCATAGCCTGTTAAATTTTTAGAAATTGCTTTTACAAATTTTGGTTCACTATTTGTAATTGTTCTAATCGCATGGATACTGTAACAACCAACATCGTAAATGCTACCTCCACCAAGGTTTCGATTCATTCGGAAATTTCCTACAATTTCATTTAATAAAAATGAAAAACTTGAATGAATAAGTTTTATTTCACCTATTTCGTCTGTTGCAATAATATCGCGTACTCTTTTATGTTGAGGGTGAAATTGGTACATAAACGCTTCCATAAATATTACATTATGTTCCTCACATACCTTTATCATTTCAATCGTTTCTTTTTCTGTTAAAGATGCTGGCTTTTCGCACAATACATGTTTACCAGCTTTTGCGACTTCTTTTACCCATTTTGAATGAAGGCTATTAGGTAGTGGGACGTAAACTATGTCGATATCAGAATCTTCTAATAATGATTCATAAGTACAATAAGCTCTAGGGATTTGAAACTTTTCTGCTACGATACGTTCTTTTCCATTTTGACTTGCAATTGCAAGTGCATTTGCATTTTTTGATTGTAGGATTGCTGGTATCATTTGTTCTTGTGCAATTGATGCAGTACTCAAAATCCCCCAATTTATTTTAGATGTTGTCATACTATAAACCTCCTGATTTTTTTATCATTTTATTCGGTTTAATGTTTCAACAACACTGTTTCCCCGTTATTAAACGATCTCGTTGCCGCGATAGAAATATCAAGTGCCTTTTTCCCATCTATTGCGGTACATAATGGTTGTTCATCGTTACGAACTGCCTCAATAAAGTGCACCATTTCAAATAAATATGCATCCTTAAATCTCGTCGGAAAATCTTGAACTAGATCATGACTAGTTTCGTTTGTCTTAAAAAGTTTAATATCATTTTGGCGCATGGAACCGATTTGGATTGCACCATCTGTTCCAACAACTTCACCCCGAATATCATAGCCATAAGGAGCTACTCTCATCGTTTCAATATCTCCTACAGCACCAGATTTAAAACGAATTATGGACATCCCTTGATCCACATCATGATAATTTTCCATAAACTGATTTGACTCTAGTAAAATATTTCCGCTTGAATGAATCGAATGAACGTCATCATTCATTAAGAATCGGGCAATGTCATAATCGTGAATTGCTACGTCTAAAAATATACCGCCACTATATTTAATAAACTCTTCATGTGGAACATTACCGTCTCTACTTACCCCTTTAAAATAAAGTGGTTTTCCAATATCGCCAGCATCTATTCTTCTTTTCGCCTCCACATATGCTGGATCAAATCTTCTCATGAAACCAACTTGGCAACAAATATTATTTTCTTCAATAACTTGAATTACCTCGTCCGCCTCTTCTATATTTTGTGTTAAAGGTTTTTCAACAAAAACATGTTTCCCATGTTGTGCAGCTTTTTTTATCATATCTGCATGTGTACTCGTTGGTGTAACGATGATAACTGCATCGATGTTCTCATCTTCAAAAGCATCATTCGGGTTCTCGGACCAGCTAGCTACTTTTAAATCCCGTGCAACTTGTTCCGCTTTTCCTTTTAATGGATCGATTACTTTATCAAGTTTTGCACCTTGGACTTTTGATGCGATATTTTCAGCATGCCAATATCCAAGCCGACCAAGACCTAAGACTGCACAACGTATTTCTTCCTTCATTTTTTGCCCTCCATTACTTAAGCGCTTAACTTAAACTTTAAGTTCAAAAGTTTTCTTAATAAAACGCTTACTTGTTATGTTTTAATTTGTTTATCTTTTAATCAACAATTTGCTTCAAGATATTTTCTAAGTACTCTAATGATTGCTTCGCATATTCATGTGGGTTATATTTAAGAGGGTTTTGCTCCCCCTCAATTAACGCCCAACGGTCATAACCTTTTTCGATTAGGATTTTAAACACTGGTTCAAAGTCTAAACATCCTGCGCCTGGAACCGTAAATACCCCACTCCGTATACATTGTCGAATACTAAACATCTCTTCCCGGGCTTGCTTCAAGACATTTTCTCTTATATCTTTTAAATGTATATATTTTATTCGATCGTAATATTTACTAAGTAGCTCAACTGGATCGTTAGCTCCGTAATATCCATGGCCTGTATCATACAGTAATGAAACTAAGTTTGGATCACTCATTTCCATTAATCTATCAATTTCTTCTGGTTGCTCAACAACTGTGCCTGCATGGTGATGGTATACTAGGTCCATCCCGTTTTCTTTACAAATTTCACCAGCTTTATTTAAACCTTCGACTAAGTATTTCCAACCATCGTCATCTAATCTTTCAACATATGTTTCATCTTGTTTTCTACGCGGATCCTGATTTAGCATAGATCCACCAATTTCTGCTGTACTTACAACTTTACAATCAAAATATTTTAAAAATTCAACATGTTTTCGGTATGATTCTAGTTCCGCTTCATGCCTTGTTGGATCTGAAAAGAAAACAGATTTCCATTGTGTAGTCAGTTGTAAATTGTATTTTTTTAACGCATTTTCCAAATCGACTGGATCTTTCGGAAATTTTCTACTAACCTCTGTTCCTGTAAAACCTAATGACGAAATTTCACTCATTACTTGTTCATACGTATAAAAATCACCATGTTCTAAAACATCTTCTCCAACCCAATTGATTGGGTGAATCCCCAATTTAAACGGAAGATTTGCTATTGCCATACCGTTCCCTCCTGACTTGAAATAAGGGGTTTAGCTATAGATGTCCTATATCTAAACTATTTTTAATAACTCTTGACCTAAAACCTCTATTTGAGATTTTATTTCGTCAACCATTCATGGTCTTTATCATTTGTAAATCTCCATTTACGAATTGGTCCAGCCATTACATTTAAATAATATAGTTCATAACCTGGAGGAGCTGAACATGGGTGATGTCCTTTAGGGACTAATACAGAACAGCCATCATTAACGATAATAGTTTCACCGAGTTCACGATCATCTGTATAAACTCGTTGAACTGCAAATCCACCTTCTGCCGGGTTAATTTTATGATAATATGTTTCTTCTAAATACGTTTCATCAGGATAGTTATCTTGATCATGTTTATGTGGTGGGTAACTTGACCAGTTTCCAGCTGGCGTAAATACTTCGATTACGAATAAACTATCAGCCGGCTCCTCTTCAGGAATAACACCATGGATTTCTCTTTCCATACTACCTGAACCACGTTTAGCCACATGGACATCCTCTGGACGAACGAGTCTTGCTTCATACGTTCCTTTTCCTGGAGCTGTACAAACGGCAATCTCTAAATCTGTTAAAGCTTTAAGTTTTACTTCATCATCATTCGGAATATAAACGGTATATGCAGGTGTTTCATCAAATACGCTCATTCGCTCTCCAATATTATCCCAAGATTTTTCTGAAGTTTGAGCATTCGCCCGTCCTGATAAAAGAACGACAGCCATTTCACGATCACCTGTACTTTTTTCAAAGGTTTCGCCTGTTTTTAATTTGTACACTTCAAAACCTACATAATCCCAACCGGCTGACTCAGGCGTAATCCGTATTACATTACCATCTTGATCTCTAGTTTGTTTTGGTTTTACTAAAAGTTTAGACAAAACGTATTCCTCCAATTATATTATTAATATTTTCTTGCTTCTGCTTTCTTAGTCTCCATTTCTTTATGTGCTTTTTCTACTTTTTCACTTGTTGATACTTCCGCTACTCCTAAATGCCACCATGATTCATATCCATCAGTACATGTACCTGGCAATACTTTAATATCAATTAAAGTAGATACGGTTTCGTTTTTTGCCTTTTCTAATGCTTCTTGTAATTCATCTAAAGTTCGGGCAGTATATCCTTTAGCTCCTAAACTTCTAGCATTTGCGGCAAAGTCAATATTTAAATACTCTCCTGATAATCGATTATCTTCGGTTGAACGATAACGGAATTCATTACCAAACCCATCACTACCTTGACCAACTTGAAGATTATGGATACATTGGAACCCGTTGTTATCAAGAAGTAATACTGTTATTTTTTTGTTTTCTTGAATACTAGTAACAAGTTCTGTATGGAGCATTAAATAACTTCCATCCCCAACGAGTGCATAAACTTCTTGATCTTCATCAGCAGCCATTTTTATTCCAAGTGCACCTGCTAATTCATAACCCATACATGAAAAGCCATATTCCATATGGTATGTTTTTGGTTCAGTATTTCTCCATAAACGGTGTAAATCACCAGGCATACTACCTGCCGCACAAGTAATGATATCTCTTTCATCAATGAAATTATTAATTTCACCGAGAACTCGAGTTTGAGATAATCCGCCTTCAACTGTTTGTGAATAATATTGATCTACTATTCCTGTCCACTCATCTTTTAATGTTTTTAATCTATCAAGATTATGAGCACTTTGATAATGTCTTTCTTTTAATTTTTCCGATAACTTTTGGATTGCTGTTTTTGCATCAGCTACAAGCATGTGAGACTCCATTTTCATTGCATCAAATCCGCTTACATTAATACTTAAAAATTCTACTTCCGGGTTGGCAAAAGCTACTTTTGAAGAAGTTGAAAAATCTGTTAGTCTTGAACCAACTGCGATAATAAGATCAGCTTCTTTTGCTAAAGTGTTTGAAGCTAAAGAACCAGTCGCTCCAATACTTCCCATATTAAATTCATGCTTCCAAGATAAGGCACTTTTTCCTGCTTGGGTTTCTCCAACTGGGATATTGAAATCTGCTGCAAAATTTGCAAGCTCTGTTGTTGCCATAGAATAATGAACCCCACCACCAGCGATTATTACTGGATTTTTCTTTTTCGAAATAAGTTCAACTGCACGGTCAAATGAATCTTCAGATGCAATTTTTCTTTCAATATAATGAATACGTTTTTTGAAAAAATCTACTGGATAATCATATGCCTCCGCTTGAACATCTTGCGGTAATGCGAGTGTTACAGCGCCAGTATCAACCGGATCAGTTAATACGCGCATTGCATTTAATGCTGCTGTCATTAGTTGCTCAGGACGTGTAATTCTGTCCCAATATTTACTTACAGGTTTAAATGCATCATTTGCTGAAATTGTATAGTCTCTCGGATCTTCTACTTGTTGTAACACTGGGTCAGGTTGACGTGTTGCAAAAATATCTCCTGGTAATAGAAGCACTGGAATTCTATTAACTGTTGCAGTTGCTGCCGCTGTAACCATGTTTAACGCACCCGGACCAATAGATGTTGTACATGCAAAAATTTCTAGTCGGTTTTTTTGTTTGGAATAAGCTGTCGCACTATGAACCATTCCTTGTTCATTTTTCCCTTGTAAATAAGTTAGATCACCTGTATGATTTTCTAAAGCCTCCCCCATACCTGTCACATTGCCGTGACCAAAAATTCCGAAAACACCTTTTATAAACTTTCTTTCATCTCCATCAAAATGAATGTATTGATTATCTAGAAATTGTAATAACGCTTGAGACATTGTTAATCGAACTGTTTTCATTAATTTCAACTCCTAATGTTATATATAAATTCTTTCTTTTAATTGAAATGACTTTTTTGCTGCTTCCGAAATTTGTAAAGCTATCTTCCCATCTGTTTCATTTACAATTGGTTTTCTGTTATGTTGAACACATTCTACAAAATGCTCTAACTCTTTTATGAAAGCAGTTTCAAATTTTGTCCGAAAATCAGGAATATTATCATAATAGGTTTTATTTTTAGTTAGTATTATATTATTATGGTACTGAATAGAACTAATTTGAATCATTCCTTCTGTTCCAACAACTTCTCCACGAATATCATATCCAAAAGATGAATTTCTACTTCCTTCTATGTCCGCAGAAGCTCCATTTTCAAATTGAAGATATGACAGTGATTGATCAACGTCTCCATATTTAAGCATGAACGGATGTTTATGAATTTCACCGAAAGTTTGAATGGATTTCACTTCACTATCTAGTAAAAATCTAGCAATATCATATTCATGTATACATAAATCTATAAATATTCCTCCACTAGTTTTTATATATGATTCTGGGGGAGACCCTGGATCTCTACTTAGCCCTTTGAAATAAACAGGTCTACCAATATCTCCATTTTCTATTCTTCTCTTTGCCTCTTGATAAGAAGGATCGAATCTTCTCATAAAACCAACTTGACAAATAACCTTATTTTGCTGAACCTCCTGGATAACTTCATCCGCTTCTTTTACTGTCTCAGTTATTGGTTTATCAACAAAAATATGTTTTTTGTGTTTTGCAGCTTGTTTAATTAGATCTACGTGTGTTTTTGTCGGTGTCACAATAACTACAGCATCAACCCCATCGTCTTCCAAAACATCTAGTACATCATTTGTCCAGTTTTCAACCCCTAACTCCTTTGCAGCCTTCTCAGCACTTTCCATTCTAGAAGTAACTATTGTTTTTAAATTAGCTCCAGGGATATGTTCAACTAGATTTTTAGCATGAACATAACCTAATCTTCCAGTTCCTAGGACTGCACAATTTATAGTATTAGACAATTTTCTCATCCTCAGTTAAATAATTAGGTATAGCGCTTAACTATTTGATTAAAAATTAAATGACATATTTATATTTTGGTAAACCGTTTGTCATCGGAACAATCATTTCTCCTTGAATTAACGGTTTAACATAACTTATAAAATCATCTGTCATCCTATTCTTAACTTCATCATACCATTTTAAAGGAACAAACTTTTCCTTACTTGCAACCTCTTCTAACTGTTTCTCCTTATAAACAACTATATAGTTATTATCTGAATCCTTTTCTCGCTCCATTCCAATCATTACACCTGAATATTCTTTCATTGCATAATCCCACGCAGCTTTCCCTATCTCATACGCTTCTTCCACGTCTGTTTTTGATGATAATAAAATGCTACTTCGTTGCCATATGCTAGGAGTTATCGATCGTGTTTGGATGCCTGTTTCGGCTTCAATAACTTGATTTAAATAATTTGATACACCACCAAGTTTGGGACGATTTAAAGAATCATATTCTATTTCATTTTCATTGATTATTTGACCATTCTCGTTTTTAATCCCTTCAGAAATGATTAAAAAAGTATCCATTTTATTTCTGTATGATTCATTAATTTGATTAATACATTTCTCTAGATAAAACGATGATTCCGGAATATAAATAAATGTTTGGCTTTCATCATGTTGAAAGGTAGCTAACGAACAAGCAGCGGCTAACCATCCAGTGTGCCTACCCATCGCTTCTATTATGGTTACTCTTCTGCCTCCCTTATAACTGGCAACATCCATTTTCACATCTAACAAAGATGTTGCTAGAAATTTTGCTGCACTTCCGTAACCAGGTGAATGATCTGTCCCCAATAAATCATTATCGATAGATTTTGGAATACCAATTACAATTAAAGAATACCCCATTTTTATTGCAATATTATTAATAATATTCGCTACATACATGGAACCGTTTCCGCCAATATAGAAAAAATAGTGGATGGAATGCTTTTTAAAACTGTTTATTATATTTTCAACTTCATCAAATGTTATTTTATGACGACAAGTGCCAAGGGCTGCACCTGGCGTCCATCTTAATCGAAACTTGTCATCATCTTTTAAGGAAGTTAAATTAATGTATCTTTCTTCAAGTAAACCTTGAATCCCACCAATAGCGCCATAAACTTCTCCTTTGAATCTTGAATATTCAATACTGTCTATAAGTCCTGCTAACGAGTTATTAATAACAGCTGTTGGTCCTCCTGATTGAACAACTATACAGTTACTTTTTACCAGGTAAAACACCTCCTTTTATAGTTAAGCGCTTTATCTTTTTCAGTCTTAAAACGTATTATATTATAAGTTTTCAGAAGAATCAAGAATTTTTTTTAATTTTCATTTTTTACCTTTTATTTTTATTGCTTCAGTAGACTTTCTTTTGACTAAAGAAGGAAGAAGTGTTATTCGACTCTTATCCGTTTTTTCTCCTTTTATAACTGATATCATCAGATCCATCACTTCTTTTCCCATACTTTCAATTGGTTGAGCTATTGTAGTTAAAGGTGGTTCAATAATAGTTGCAATAGCAGTGTTATCAAATCCAATAATGGATAAATCTTCAGGAACTTTGAATCCTAGTTCTTTCGCCATTTGAATAACTCCAGCTGCTAGTAAATCGTTACAGGCGAATATGGCAGAAGGGCATTCTTCACTAGTTAGATATTTCTGTGTTAATTTTTTTCCAGCCTGGACGTGATCTAATCCTTTTATATATTCAAAATTAGAATTTATCTCTAACCCCTTCTCCTTTAATGCATGTTTAAAACCTCTTAATCTTTCACGATTACTCCATAAATCACGGGCAATAACTCCTATATTTTGATGACCTAGTTTTATTAAATGGTCAGCTGCTAAATATCCACCCATAAAATCATCAAGTGCAACGGCGTTTACGGAAAACATTGGGAAATCTCGGGCTACTATCACCACTGGAATATCTTCTTTCATTAATCCTTGAACTTTATCAAGGTTCTCAAAACCGGATGCCAAAATAAATCCATCTACACTTTTTTGTTTAAGTAAAGATAAATATTGATCTTCTTTAACACTATCATAATTCGTATTACTAATAACTAAATTATAACCTTTTTCATGACCTCGATTTTCTATACTTCTTGCTAATTCTGAGAAAAAAGGGTTGGCTATATCTGGAATTAATAACCCGACAGTTTTTGTTTGTTTACCCATTAATGCTGAAGCAAAAATATTAGGATGATAGTTTAATTGTTTCATCACTGTTTTAACTTTTTTTCTCGTTTTATCACTGATCCGCCCTTTATTATTAATTACTTTTGAGACAGTTGCAATAGACACATTAGCTTCCTTTGCTACATCATATATTGTTACTTTCATTTTAATCTCCCCATCATGTTACAGTTCAAATTTTGTTTAATGATAACTATAAATTTACTGATTTAGAACTATTATGTAATGATTGGTAAGATTTTTCAATATAATTAATTATTTCAAGAGAATCTTTAGCTTTATACGCTGGATTCTGATTATTTAGAATACATTTCTGGAAATGTTCGATTTGCTTTAAATATTGGTCATCCGTAAATGATTTATTCTCGATTACATGACCTTCAAGATTAGTAACTTTCACCTTTCCAGCACCATCTTTCGAAACATCAGGTCTAAACGCAGATTCAACTAATATAGCCCCTTTTTCACCAAAAATTTCGTAACGATCTAAAAAAGAACCTTCAAATGAAGAGCTAACCTCTGCAGATCGATTATTCTCATCCGTAAAAAAACAAACTGAGGTTGTATCCACATTATGTTTGTTATCTACTTTACCAACCATTGATACCTGTGTTGGCTTCATACCAATAATTTGAGTCAGAGCGTGAACTCCATAACAACCAACATCCCATAAAGCCCCACCACCTAGTTCACGATTTAACCTGATGTCATTTTCGTTATCAAGATGGAAAGAAAAATGAGTTTTAACATATTGATAATCGCCAATTACTCCCAATGCCATTAATTCTTTTACATATTCATGCTGTGAGTGAAACTGATACATAAAAGCTTCCATAAAAACTACATTATTTCGCTTAGTGGCTTCATAGATTTCCTCCATGTCTTTTTTGGAAATCGTTGCGGGCTTTTCCACTAATACATGCTTATTTGCGTCAATCGCTTTAATCGCCCATTTTTTATGAAGTGCATTTGGCAATGGAATATATACTGCATCTATTTGATCGTCTAAAAGCAGCTCTTCATATGTATCATATATTTTAGAAACATTAAAGCGCTTAGCTTTTTCCTTGTTACGAGAAGCAACAGCAATTACGTTCCCAACACTCGATCTACGTATTGCAGGTACAACTTCATCATAAGCAATATTAGCTGCACCCAATACCCCCCAATTTAACCTATTCATATTATCCCTCATTCTTTCTTAAGTTAAGTAAAGTAAAGCGCTTTCCTTAAACGTATTATAATTGAATATAATTTAATCCGCAACCCTTTTTTAAATTTTCTTATAAAAGATTATTACAAAAGTTTACTATTTTGCCTAAACCTATTAATCATTATCATTATCTTTACTTAAATTATAACCTTATTAATTAGGTTATAAATCCACCTTAAAAAGACCGACTTTAGTTTTCAAATTTTAGGTTTCCACCGACTTATGTCTACTAAAAATCGGTCAAATAATAGCTTTAGTTTATTTGATTTATAAAAATGAAGATGTGCTGTTTTCGGAAATTATGTGCCGATCTGAAGCGAGATGTGCCGTTTTCGGAAATTATGTGCCGATCCGAAGCGAGATGTGCCATTTTTGGAAATTATGTGCCGATCTGAAGGAAGATGTGCCGTTTTCGGAAATTATGTGCCGATCTGAAGCGAGATGTGCCGTTTTCGAAAATCATGTGCCAATCTGAAGGAAGATGTGCCGTTTTCGGAAATTATGTGCCAATCTGAAGGAAAATGTGCCGTTTTCGGAAATTATGTGCCGATCCGAAGGAAGATGTGCCGTTTTCGGAAATTATGTGCCGATCTGAAGGAAGATGTGCCGTTTTCGGAAATTATGTGCCGATCTGAAGCGAGATGTGCCATTTTTGGAAATTATGTGCCGATCTGAAGGAAGATGTGCCATTTTTGGAAATAATGTGCCGATCTGAAGGAAGATGTAACCATTCTAAAAGAATTATAGTAAAAATACTATATACTGGTTCACTCCCAAAAAGGTCATTCATTTATTTTTTATACTATATATGGTATTGAAACAGTAAAATAGTTACTATATATTGTGTTTTTGAATTCCCCTTTTTAGAAAACTTCCTTTTTGTGGACTAACCATATACTAAAGTAAATACTTTTTGTTTTCATTCTTGCAAAAAACCTTTTGACTGAATAAATTCTTTCATATGAGCTCGTCTTTTGTTCGGCCAGAAATCTGCCATTGTCTCCGTCCAGGTCATATCCTTTTTATTTCTAGTTCTGCGTTTATAGTATTCATTAAAAACCTTATCATATGCAATGAGCTGTTCATTTTGCTCTGTCTCATCATATTGATCAATATGAATGATAGACTCTACCGGCATTCTTGGTTTAACCTCATTTTCTTGATCGGGAACACCGACGGTCATTCCAAAAAGAGGTATGACATAATCTGGTAACTTGAATAATTCACTAATCTCTTTCGGATTATTTCGGACTCCTCCAATATAACAAATGCCATAGCCTTCTGATTCAGCGGCAACTACAAAGTTTTGCGCTAAAAGTGCGGTATCAATTACAGCAACCAAAAAGTCTTCCACTGTATCCCCAATAATATCTTTATCGTGTAATTGAACTGCTTTTTGTCCCCGCTTTAAATCAGCACAGAACAACAACGATAATGCCGCAGTTTCAAATTGGCGTTCATTCTTGGAAAGCTTACCCAATGCTTCAACTTTTGCAGGATCCTTTACTTGAATAACAGAGTAAGCTTGGACAAAATGAGAACTCGCTGCATGTTGAGCAGCATGTAATAACTCTTTAAATTTTTCATCAGAGATTGGTATATTCTTGTATTTTCTAATTGATATGTGAGATTTCAGTAGGTCAAGCATATGTATCAATCCTTTACTAAAAATTCTTTCATTCCACCATATATCATAGCATATCTAAAAATGTTATTTAAAAACAGATCAGATTTAAATGAGGCGATCAAACAAAAAGAACAACGGAAAATGCATAGTTGACTTCGAAGATACCGACTAGGTTCGCCTACATATAGCCATTCGTTAAGATTTCAAGTCGTTCAATAATATACAGAGTTATGTCGCACGAAAAAGAACAATACGATTTTTCAAAAGCAGTAAAAAGGAGAATCCGAACTAATACAAATTTGAAGATTGTATAGTTTAGATTCTCCTATGCCTAATTTCCTTTATTAAAATTAATTGGTTTTGTTCAACTGCTCTTCCGACGACGTCTGCGTCGCTCTGGCATATCACTCATTTTATTTACAGACACTACTTCTTCAACTTTTTTCTCTGGTCGATCCCAGTACAGTTCATTTCCTGGTAAGTCATCGAACCAAGCTGCATCTTTTGGACAATCTAAGACCATAAATTTACCGTAGTTTCCATCGCGTGACTGGTGGAATTTTAAATATGCCTTTCCATCTTCAATCGCCAATATTTCTACTTTACCCGCTGTATGGCTCATTGACAGTCGAACTCTTTTTCCGAGTCCAGACGTTTTTGCTTTAGCGCCTTCAACAATATTATAAGCTTCTTCTAACGTTAATACAAAATCTTCATTTCCTCTGACTGGACGATTGATAAAGAAATAATAAGGGGTAACTCCAGCCCATGATAGTTTGTCCATTAATTCTCCCAATACATCCGGATCATCGTTAATTCCTTTTAATACCGGAGTTTGGTTAACGACAATTGCTCCAGCATCATGTAATGCTTGGAATCCTTTATATGCTTCTTCTGTTATTTCACGCGGGTGATTCACATGTGCCATTATATATATACGTTTATCTTTTGTAGAGTGTTTGCGGATGACATCGAGCAATTCTTGGTCTTCATAAATGCGCATTGGGTTAAAAACAGGTAATTTGGAGCCAACGCGGATAATCTTAACATGATCGATTTCACGGAGACGTGTGAAAATCATATCTAATCTTCTTGCAGCTAAAATGAGAGGGTCTCCACCAGTGAGTAAAACATTATTGATTTCTGGGTGTTCACTAATGTACTTAATTCCCGGATCCACATCGATCATTGCTTCTTTAACATCATTTCTAAAAAGGCGTTTTCTAAAACAATATCTGCAATATGCCCCACATACTTCAGAACAAACTAACAGAGCAGTAGTCGTATACTTATGTTGGCAACCAGGAACAACATAGTTTGTATCTTCATCAGAAGCATCCCAGCGACCGTAATCTGCTAATTCATTTGTATTTGGGATAACTAGCTTCTTAATTGGATCATTTGGATCTTCCCAATCAATTAAACCTAAATAATAATCATTTACCCGAAAGACAAACTTGTCTGTAATCGCTTTTAATTTTTCACGCTCTGATTCAGGTATTTGTGTAATTTGATCAATGTCCGTAATATACCTTGGTAGTGCCATGAATCAATCTCCTCCATCGATTAATTTTGTTAGCGACAATTTGTCGCAAATATATCTGATCTTTGACAAAAGATTGGTAGATATCTTTTAATCTATAAATCTTTAAGATCAAGTAAAGAAACAAAATATTACAAGTCCTTATTATGAACATAACATATAATGACAGATTGTTCAAACGAGCTTTTGATTTTTTACATATTCGACATAACTTTGTCAAAAATACTCAACCAAAAGGGTATAAGACATTTAAGTGTGTATTCTACATTTTTAATAATTCATGTTATTTCGATTATAAATAATGTTTTCAGATCCCATACATTGAAGTACATCCTGCTATTGCTATATGAATTAGTGACATCCCCCCTTACGATTTTAGCGTAACTGATCGCTTATTATGACAATACATTTTTACTAGTGGGGAATGTGCACTATTAAGATGCGGCTTTTTATAAAAATTGGTCTATCCTAGCCTCCCTGAACACTCCTTATTCCACTTCTGCTACTTCTATCCATTCTTTCCCATCTAAATGTCTCGTCACTACCATACTCGCCACGGTATCACCAGTTGAGTTTACCATCGTAGCGGGCGGATCCACAACAACACCAATAGCTGAAATAATCGGTAATGCTTGAATCGGTAGTCCATATAAAGTTACAATCATCATTTCGCCAATAAAACCGCCACCGGGAATTCCACTCATTACAATACCGGATAATAAACAAATTCCAATTGCTGTAATGAATGTGCCAATCCCTGAAAAGTCCATATTAAATACTCCAAATACAAAAGCAATTTTTAACATGGCAGATAAACAAGACCCGTCCATATGAATAGTTGCACCAAGTGGTAAAACTGTCTCTCGAATATCCTTTGGCACACCGATTCGCTTCGCTGCCTGTAAATTCACTGGCAACGTTGCTACACTACTTCCAGTTCCTAGTGCTGTTGCCGCAGGAGCAAGTATATTTTTCCAAAAACGGATGATTCCTTCTTTTCCACCAGCAATAAAAGCATATAATGTAAATCCAATAAAGAAATACAAGATGGAAACAGGATAATAAATAATAATTGCTTTTGCATAATCGCCAATCAACGCAGTTCCAAATTCACCGATTAGGGAGGCAAAATAAGCACCTAATCCGATTGGAGCATAATACATGATAATTTGTACCACTTTCATAAAGACTTCGGAACCACCGGATAAAAATTTAGCAAATGGCCTTCCCTGCTCCCCCACTAATCCGGTCGATACACCAACAAGAACGGAGAAAATTATTAAAGCAAGCATATTTGACCTCGAAAATAAATCGACAAACTCTGGTACTGTAAATGTATTTACGAGCTGTTCTGATAATGTAACACTTTCTACATCGTCCGGAGTTTCTAAAGGAATATCAACGCCTCCACCTGGAGAAAAGATAAGTATTGCCAGTAACATAAATACGGATGCGATAATACCTGTCAAAATAAAAACCGTCATCATCGAGCCCATTATTTTCCCTAGTCTTTTCATACTATCCATATTAGCAATTGCTGATGAAATAGAAAAAAAGACTAGAGGAATAACTACCATAAATAATAAATTAATAAAAATATCCCCAAAAGGTTTAATGACGTTAGCTTTTTCACCAAATACTAAACCAATAATAGAGCCTATAATAATAGATGTTAATAAAATAATAGGAAACCGGTAAGCTTGAAATTTATCTTTCATATTCACTACTCCTCGCAATAATTTCGTATTTTTTTAAAAACTTTCGTTAATCGTCCCTTCATAAACAATAACCGCATTGCCGGTTAGTGAAATATGTTCAATCCTATCTTGATCGATAGTAAAATCAATCATCAGATCACCTCCCCTTGTTCGGACTTGGACAGGTGATTTAGTTTTATGTACAACTGAAGAAATAATTGCCGAGGCAGTTGCCCCTGATCCACACGCCATCGTTTCCTCCTCCACCCCTCTTTCATATGTCCTCACACTAATTTGATGTTTGTTATCAATTTGAACAACATTTACATTTGTCCCTTTCGGAAAGTTTTTATGGTTTCTTATCCGACTTGCCCACGAAGTAAAATTTTCATCACTTATCTGGAATATTTTTTCTTCATGAACAATTGTATGAGGAACACCGACAGAACCGAAATGATAAAATACCTCTTCTCTGTCCAGTAACAATGTTTGATTAAACAAAAAATCTTTAATATCAATTGGGGGAAAAAAGATTTTTACATCTCCATCCTCCAAAATTTTCGCTTTATACTTACCATCTAACGTATCAAACAACATATTTTTCTGAGCGATCCCGTTTACATATGCAAACCGAGCAATACAACGAGCGCCATTTCCACACATCTCTCCTTCTGATCCATCGGCATTAAAATAACGTAAGGTAAAATCAGCTGTTTTGGATTTTTCCACGAACATGACCCCATTTGCACCAATGTTAAATTTCCTTTCACATATCCTTTTAATAAATTGGGGTAGGTTGTTATTTTTCAAAATAGTCTTGCGGTTGTCAAATATAATAAAATCATTCCCACAACCGTGCATCTTTGTAAAATTTAGTTTCACATTGACCTCCTAAAAATGTTTATTTATTTTATTGTACATCCCTAAGACCACCAAAACAATTATATTTTAGGAAGATTAATACTATTTTCATTGATTATAAGAAAGCTACATACTTGCATCAATACCTTTCCTTTTGCATAAGCTGTATAAACCTCGATTGGGTGGAGGGATTAAAAAATGGATATTTTAAATAAGCTAAAAAGTCACCGTGAAGAAGAAGAGAGGTTAAAATGGGAAGGTACTTTTGCTGAATATTTAGATATTGTTAAACAGCAGCCCGAGGTTGCACAAACTGCACACTCACGAGTTTACAATATGATTAAAAGTGCCGGAATCACTGAAAAAGATGGTGTGAAATCATACAATTTTTTTGGCGAAGAAATTTTTGGACTTGAAGATGCTATGGAAAAACTAGTAGAAGAATATTTGCATCCAGCGGCCAAAAGACTTGATGTAAAAAAACGAATTCTTTTACTGATGGGACCGGTAAGTGGTGGGAAGTCAACCATTGTAACACTATTAAAACGAGGCCTTGAAAACTATACACGAACGGACGAAGGTGCTGTTTATGCAATTAAAGGTTGCCCGATGCATGAAGACCCGCTTCATCTCATTCCAAATCATTTGCGGGATGATTTTTATGAAGAATATGGTATTAAAATTGAAGGAAGTTTATCCCCTTTAAATACGATGCGCTTAGAAACAGAGTATAATGGACGAATTGAAGATGTCATGGTTGAAAGGATTTTCTTTTCAGAAGACAAACGAGTTGGCATTGGAACGTTCAGTCCATCAGATCCGAAATCTCAAGATATTGCCGATTTAACTGGAAGTATCGATTTTTCTACAATAGCGGAATATGGTTCAGAATCAGACCCTAGAGCATATCGTTTTGACGGAGAATTAAATAAAGCAAATCGAGGAATGATGGAATTTCAAGAAATGTTAAAATGTGACGAAAAATTTTTATGGCATTTATTATCTTTAACCCAAGAAGGAAACTTTAAAGCAGGTAGATTTGCGCTCATTTCAGCAGATGAACTTATCGTTGCACATACGAACGAAGCAGAATATCGAACATTTATTTCCAATAAAAAAAATGAAGCTCTTCACTCTAGAATAATTGTGATGCCGATTCCTTATAACTTAAAAGTTAGTGATGAAGAACGCATTTACAAAAAAATGATTCGACAAAGTGACATGAAAGATATTCATATTGCCCCACATGCATTAAAAGTAGCAGCTATTTTTTCGGTGTTAACTAGACTGAAAAAACCTAAAAAACAAGGAATTGACTTAATTAAAAAAATGCGTTTATATGACGGCGAAAATATTGAAGATGGGAATAAAATCAATGTAGACGAATTGAAAAATGAATTTCCAGATGAAGGGCTCACCGGTATTGACCCTCGTTATGTTATTAATCGGATTTCTTCAGCTATCATCAGAAAAGAAGTAAAATCAATAAATGCTCTTGATGTTTTACGTTCTTTAAAAGAAGGATTGGATCAGCACCCTTCTATTACGCAGGAGGATAAGGAAGAATATTTAAATTACATTGCTGTAGCCAGAAAGGAATACGATGAAATTGCCAAGAAGGAAGTACAAAAAGCATTCGTCTACTCCTACGAAGAATCGGCAAAAACATTGATGGACAATTATCTCGATAATGTTGAAGCATACTGTAACAACAATAAATTGAAGGACCCTTTAACCGGAGAAGAAATGAGTCCAAATGAAAAATTAATGCGTTCCATTGAAGAACAAATTGGGATTTCAGAAAATGCTAAAAAAGCTTTCCGTGAAGAAATTTTAATTCGAATTTCTGTCTTTGCTAGAAAAGGTAAAAAGTTTGATTATAATTCCCATCAACGATTAAAAGAAGCGATTCAGAAAAAATTATTTGCTGATCTAAAAGATGTCGTTAAAATAACGACAACATCTAAAACTCCTGATGAGTCACAGCTAAAGAAAATTAATGAAGTAATTGCAAGACTAATAGATGAACATGGGTACAACTCCGTCTCGGCCAATGAACTATTGCAGTATGTTGGAAGTTTATTAAATCGGTAACATGACAGAAAAACAAGGCTGATTCGTAACGAAGTCTTGTTTTTCTTTTTACTTTCGTAGATAGATGTTTATTGACAATAAATTCATTCCCAATGCATAGAATATAACAACTTATTAATAGTAGGAGGGAGAAAAAAATGGATGAAAAAGATAATTTTGTCATCTCCCAAGAAAACTGGTCCCTCCACCGTAAAGGGTATCAAGACCAGCAACGTCACATGGATAAAGTAAAAGATGCGATTAAAAATAACTTACCAGATTTGATTAGTGAAGAAAGCATTGTTACATCAGACGGTCGAGATATCATTAAAATACCAATCCGTTCTTTAGATGAGTATAAAATACGATATAATCATGAAAAATCTAAACACGTTGGTCAAGGAGATGGAGACAGCAATATTGGAGACGTTGTAGCTCAAGACCCAGATCAAGCTTCTGGCCAAGGAAGTGGACCAGGTAAAGGTAAAAATGCCGGAGATGAACCTGGCGTTGATTATTATGAAGCTGAGGTTTCTATTGCGGAAATTGAAGGTATTCTTTTCAATGAATTGGAATTACCAAATTTAAAAGAAAAAGAATCAAATGAAATTAAAACAAGTAAAATTGAGTTTAATGATGTACGGAAAAAAGGACTAATGGGGAATATCGATAAAAAACGAACGATATTATCAGCATTAAAAAGAAACGCAACAGAAGGGAAAGCAACGATCGCACCAATTTCAAACGATGATTTACGTTTTAAAACATGGAATGAAGAAATTAAACATGAATCAAATGCCGTTGTACTTGCGATGATGGATACTAGTGGCTCTATGGGAAATTTCGAAAAACATATGTCTAGAAGTTTCTTCTTTTGGATGACTAGATTTCTTCGTACCAAATATGAATCTGTTGAAATTGCATTTATTGCCCATCATACAAAAGCAAAAGAAGTAACGGAGGAAGAGTTTTTCTATAAAGGCGAAAGCGGTGGAACAATTTGTTCTTCAGCTTATGAAAAAGCATTAGAGTTAATTGATGATCGATATAGTCCGAGTAGATATAACATTTACCCCTTTCATTTTTCAGATGGCGATAACTTAACATCAGATAATCCTAATTGTTTAACGCTTATTGAAGAAATAATGGAGGTCGCAAATATGTTCGGATATGGAGAGGTAAATGCTTATAGAAGATATTCTACTTTAATGAGTGCCTATCGTAGGATCGATAACCCAAAGTTCAGACATTATATTTTAAAGGAAAAACAGGATGTATACCATGCCTTAAAAAGTTTCTTTCGTAAAGAAGAAGTTACTGCTAATTGATATCATTCACATAAGATCGCTTTTTTTAAGTTGATAACAACTTAGGCTTTCGCCAGCTAATTTAGCGAGAGCCTTAAGTTTTTTACTAAGGAGGAATACCTTTGGATGAAATGAAAGAACTTCACAATGCCATTGAAGAAATCACTGAAATCGCAAAGGGGTTTGGACTGGATTTCTTTCCCATGCGATATGAAATTTGTCCAGCCGATATCATTTATACATTTGGTGCTTATGGAATGCCTACTAGATTTACCCATTGGAGTTTTGGTAAACAATTTCACAAAATGAAACTTCATTATGATTTGGGGCTCAGTCAAATTTATGAGCTTGTCATTAACTCAAATCCTTGTTATGCATTTTTACTGGACA
Source organism: Pseudogracilibacillus sp. SO30301A (assembly GCF_037072025.1). NCBI lineage: Bacteria > Bacillati > Bacillota > Bacilli > Caryophanales > Bacillaceae > Pseudogracilibacillus > Pseudogracilibacillus sp. SO30301A. The sequence goes on from NZ_JAXHDD010000020.1 coordinate 56,521, forward strand.
CAAATAGTTTAATTCAAAATAAACTAATTATTGCCCATGTACTTGCACATAGTGATTTCTTTAAAAATAATGTTCGTTTTTCCAATACAAGACGTGATATGGTCGACAGTATGTCAGCAACTGCAGAACGAATTGCTCATTATGAAATGACTCATGGAAAAGATGAAGTGGAAAATTTTCTAGATGCTGTTTTATCCATTCAGGAACATATAGACCCTTCGATTACGAGAGCGAGGTTAAAGCCCGGTCTTGCACCAAATACAGAGGAAACTGTACTGAACCGACCAAAAACGCCTTATGATGATCTCTGGGAACTTGATAATCAATCTACTGAAAAAATAATCCAAAAAAACGAAAAAAAAATCCCTCCAAAGCCAGAAAAGGATTTACTTTTATTTATTGAAGCGTATAGTCGAAACTTAGAAGACTGGCAACGTGATATTTTAACAATGATGCGAGAAGAAATGCTATATTTTTGGTCACAGCTTGAGACAAAAATAATGAATGAAGGCTGGGCTTCCTATTGGCATCAACGAATTTTACGAGAAATGAATTTAACTCCTGATGAAACAATTGAATTTGCAAAGTTAAATGCTAGTGTCGTGCAACCATCTAGAACACAAATAAATCCATACTATCTAGGTTTAAAAATTTTTGAAGACATTGAAAAACGGTATGAAAATCCGACTGAAGAAATGAAACAAATAGGTGTAAAACCTAATTCTGGTCGGAAGATGATATTTGAAGTAAGAGAAATAGAATCAGATACGTCATTTATTCGCAATTATTTAACGAAAGATCTTGTTAAACAAGAAGATATGTACTTATTTCAAAAACAAGGAAATGCATATCGAATTACTGATAAAGACTATGAAGAAATTAGAGAGCAGCTTATTACTGCAAGAGTAAATGGTGGATTCCCATATATTTATGTAGAGGATGGAGATTATTTACGGAATGGTGAATTATATCTAGTTCATAGTTATGAAGGTATTGAATTAGATATACCTTATTTAGAAAATGTTCTTTCTTATATTTACGAATTATGGGGAAGAACAGTTCATATAGAAACTTTTGTAGAAGATAAAAATACACTATTCTCATACAATGGAGAAAAACATATGCAACGCAAATTGTATAAATAAAGCTAGAACAAAAATAGTTTAGTTAATTCGTTTACTCAATTATTATTGCAATCATTTCATTTGAATCTAAATAAAACCAACCGCTATCGATTATGCAGTTTAGACAAAACTATTGGTCAGTTGAATAAAGAAAGAGCCCTTCATCTCAGGCTCTTTCTAAACTATTAATTATAACTATCTTTTTTCCCGACATCTGCAGACAAACTCTTGATCTCGTCTGCGCTCTCTACGTCTATCTCTTTCTCTTTCGCAACTACTACATCCACACCAGTCGCTGTAGCCACCTCTTCTTCGACCATGGTCCCAGTCACGCTTTCTATCATGACATCTACACTTATCACGGCAACCGCATCTATCACGGTCTCCCCTCACTGGACGACACTCACAGACGAATCTGACGTCCCTACGCTGACGATCATCACGATCATAACATCCCATCTTCATTCCTCCATATTCTATATAAAGCAGGCCGACCTTACTAACAATATATGGGGATGCAATAAGTTTTGATTGGACAAACAGTCTGATTAAAATGTCTTTTTTGCCAGTTTAAATTATATGCCAAATTTTTCTAAAAAATTAGTCAAAAATAAAATGATATACGATAATGCCGAAGATGAATTGTGTTTTGAGCTCGTTTATTAGATTTATTTAGATTATAAAAATACATGTATAAATTTATTCCTGCTATTTTTGCTATTAAAACCACATAAAAAAACATAGTTTCTTAGCTTAGAAACTATGTTTAAAATGAAATAAGTTAGCAGTTACCGTGGGGAGTAAGTTGCCATTTGCCCGACAGGACTACGGTATTCAATTTCCTCTTCAAATGTTACATAATTAAGATATACCATTAAAAGTAAATACCTCATTCCTGTTTGTTGGTCACTAAGTATGATGTGGTCCCGACCCGCTGCTTCAATAATCCCTGTAAACACTTGAGGAGTACTTGCTCCAGCTTCTCCATCAAATGACATGTAAACGGTCACTAATTTTCCCCTATTTAAACGCAAAATGTTTTCAATATATGATTGTTCGATTGGAAGTTGTCCTGACGTTTCACTTGGTAAAGTTTGTTCACTACCTTGTAGAAAAGGCATAACAGATGTCATATCTTGCATTTGATTACTTTGATTTGGCATGATTGGCATACCCATCATTTGATTATTCATGTTAGCTAATCCTCCCTGCCATCCTTGATATTGCCAAGGTGGCATACATCCTGTAAACATTGGTTGTTGACAACAATACATTCCATTTCCTCCTTAAAATGTTGAATAAACGGATGCACATGCAGATTCCGTTGGATGATAAAAACAATGAGATTTATATCTACCAGAATTCCATTGATTGTACCACTGTGCTGGACATGCTCCTGCTGGCATAAAAAACCATAAAGAATTAGTTGCCGGATGATAACGATTCCCTTTAATTACCTCTCTGGCCAAACGTATTTCATTTGGGCGCGCCCGCTGATAAAAATATCCTTTCTGAGTAGCTTCAAAGCCACCCGGGTATTGGAAAACCATCTCTCTAATTGTAGTAATTTGTGGAAAATCTAAACAATCACCTCTAACACGATTGACACCGACATTTCCGACCATAAGCATTCCGAGTTCCCCTTCCCCTTCTGCTTCTGCTCTCATTAACCGCGCTAAAAGCTGCACATCTTCTTCAGTAGCTTGAACTACAGCCAAGACATTCACCCCCATCCTCATTTCCTATGCTATGTTTAGGCAAATGTAAAAGTGCAAGGTTATAATAGGCCAAAACAAAAACATTGTCGTTCTCAGAAAATTAATTCGGCAATTAGTTGATTAAATACAGTGGATTTTGAGTCAGCGACTTTAATGTTAATCTAGCAATATAATTAAGCTTAAGTACAAACACTATAATAATAGTGAAATACAAAAAAAGAGTGAAAACCTATCAATATAGGCGTTCCACTCTTTTATCACTATCACATAACCTGGAGAAAGCACTGTATCTTTATAAAGTATCTTTTTCAGCTAATTTATCTTTTAATTCTACCTTCATCCCGATTAATTATTGTCTATTAATCTCCATTTTCGCCGTCGTTGTCATTATTTTTCTCTCCGCCTTCCTTTCGATCATTTTCTCCATCTTGATCGTCCGTTTCCTCGTCGGGATCAGGCTGTCCCTCATTTTCATCCACTTGTTTATCGTCATTACCGACGTCATCTTCCTCGTTTTCATCATCTTCTTCTTGATTCTCGTCTTCCTGTTTTTCCTGTTTTTCTTGTTTTTCTTTTTCTTCCTGTTTTTCCTGTTCTTCCCGTTCGTCTTCTTTCTCTTCGTCTACTTGTTCGTTCTGTTCTTCTTCCTCCTGCTTTTGATTAGAAGAATTGGACGGCTCCTTCTGAGGCGTTGCTGGTTCAGCCCCGCGTACATGTAGTTCCGAACCGATAGAAACAACTGAGTCCGGCCGTACGAAATCTTTAACGTCTGACGACGACACCTCCGACATTAATTCGCGGAAAAGATGTTTGGCAATATCCTGCGTACCATCATATTTAATATACTGAACATCCCCATCTTCATTTTTCATCGACGGGTAACCCGTCCAAACAGTTAAGGAATATTCAGTGGTATAACCAGAAAACCATGAATCACGAAGTCCATCGGTAATACCATATTTTTCAAGATCCTTTTGATCAATATTTGTTGATCCTGTCTTCCCTGCGACGGGAATCCCCTCAATATTGGCTTGCATTCCGGTGCCACTTACCATGACTGTCTTAAGAATATCCGTAATCATATAAGCCGTATAGTCCTCCATGGCCTTCTCAGAAATCAAATCAGGTTCCCACTCTTTACCATCAGGAAAAACAACCTTTTTAACAGCGGAAGGTTCATTATACGTCCCACCATTTCCAAATGCAGCATAGGCCGCCGCCATCTGCAATGGTGACACACCATCAAAACCACCGATAGCAGCTGACTCATAAATCGGATCAATGTCAATGCCAACTCCTGCAGCAAACGCCTGAGCCTTATCTGCTCCCACGGCTTGAAATGCCTTTAACGCAGGGATATTTCTTGACCATTCTAGCGCCCTTCGAATCGAAACGCTACCCCAGTACTTACCATCCCACTCATTAATCGGTGTTCCGTCACTGTATGCATATGGCTCATCCGTCAAGATATGCGACGTAGGCCACTTTAAGTGTTCGATGGCCGGACCATAATCGAGAATCGGTTTAATCGTTGATCCGGGGTGATGCTTAATATTAGATCCATAGTTAGAATAACGAATGGCTTTAAAATTTCTTCCTCCGCCAATTGCTTTAATAGCACCTGTCTCCGTATCAACTAACGATAAACCAACTTCAAAATCTTCATCTGGATAAGCAATATTTTCCGAATGAAGCAAATCATACGTGGCTTGTTGCGCATCAGAATCAAGATGTGTATAAATTTTCAAGCCACCTTGGAAAAATTCATCATCTGAAACAACCTTTTCTTCATTTACCAACTGATCATAAACAGCATCAACATAAGCATTATAAGGATTATCATTTTCCTGCTTTTTCTCTTCTTTTAAAACAATATCAGCAACCAACTCCTCTTTAGCTTTAGCTTCCTGTTCTTTGTTAATAAATCCATTGTCTACCATTGACTCTAAAACCTTATCGCGTCTTTTTTCTGCCTTGTCAGGATACTTGAATGGATCTGTCGCACTTGGTGAATTAGGCAAACCAGCGAGAAGAGCAGCCTGAGAGATGCTTAATTGAGAAAGATCTTCTTCACCAAAATAAGTCACCGCAGCCGTCTTAATTCCATAAGCCCCATGACCGTAATACACATTATTTAAATACAGTTCAAGAATCTCATCTTTTGAGTATTTCTTTTCCAGCTTCATGGCAAGCCACGCTTCCTGTACCTTTCGTTTCAACGTTTTTTCTGGAGATAGAACGGTTCGTTTAATAACCTGTTGGGTAAGCGTAGAACCACCTTCCGCACCCCAACCATGTTTAATATTACTACGAGCCGCACCGATTAAACGACGCCAATCAATCCCGTTATGATCATAAAACCGTTTATCTTCAATCGAAATAATCGCAGCCTTCATCACATCTGGCACCTCATCAATCGAAACATTAATCCGGTTTTCTTCTTGAAATAAAGTATCAATCTGTTTGCCATCTTCATCGTAAATTCGTGTAGATTGCGGCATTTGTAGATTGCTTTCCTTTAGCTCCGGTGCATCATTGATCATAACCGCAACCGATATTGCACCTCCACCAACAATAAGAGTACAAGTTATACCTAAACTTAATAAAAGTATCTTCCACCAACTTCTCTTATGTTGATTTGTTTTTTTCCTCTGATGTCTTTTTTCCACTCTAGATGTATAGTTGTTAGACACGCCCACTTCACCCTTATCTACAAAACTATTAAAACCCCATTCTCTATTATATAGTATTCTAATGGAATAAAGAACTCGGATACCCTTGACAGCGATTACAAATAAAAAATAGGTTCGAAAGTCTCATCCTCAAAAGGGAAACATAAAAAAATAAACATTAACGCATTTAGGAACATTTATAAAGAAGAAAGTCTAACCTATAACCTAGAGTTGCGTTAAAATAGAAAAATCTCATCTTAATATTTAGGGGTGAGTCAATTAATGCTTATCCATTTTTCAATGTTGGTTGTTTAGAAAATAAAATGATGTTTTAAAAATAACAACAACGGTGGATAATTTATACTTTCCAGTCGAATATTTCCCTTTAGACATATTTCTTCTCCTTCTCCACTATTACATCCACAAGAAATAGTTGAATGCCATTACAAGATGGACAACGGAACTTATGATCAATCAATGACTCGGTTAAAACTTTAAGTGAATCAAAACTCTAACAAAATCAGACTTAATAGTTAATTGGTTTATTTTTTGGTAGTAATTAATCGCACTGTATGTTCTATCTTCTTCCTAAGATTTAAGTATTTCTGCATTTCGCACCTTAATATTGAACCACCTTACTGGTTCATTTTTGAGCCATTTTGTACAGATAAATCTCCGTTTACTGTGAAAGCTTCTCTATTTCTCATCATAATATCACCTCCAATACACGAATGAAATATCAGTGATAATTCGTATGACGTTCGTTCACTGACCGTATCATTAAGTAACAAAAAACGCTGCAGTCATACGACTTACAACGCTTTTAGGGTACGTCCCAGGCAGCCTTATTTATATGCCCGAAAAAGTTTGTAGTAAATGTGTAGCAAAAAAATTATTCTTTTAAGACCGCTTTTAGTGGTCTTTTTAATTAACCTCGATCACACTATCAAACAGGATATGCGTTTTTTCCAAAATTACAACTTTATTGATTGTGTCATAAGTTAACAAATATCCATCATGATATTTATGATTATGATCCGCAAAATATTTTATGCATACAACTTTTGAACCAATAAGATTAAGGATATGATTTGCATCCATTACTTGTGTGCCCGCTAGCTTCGTCTTTCCCACTAGCGCATTTAGAGAGGCTATTGGCTTAGGATCTCCTTCTTCCCATGTTAGATTTTTGTAAGCACCCACATAGTGTAACCATGTATGTTCATCTATACCAAAAGTTGGCTCACTCCATTTAATTTCGTAATACTGTTGAACCAAATTTAATTGTTCCGAGCTGTCTTTGTAAGCAAGAATAAAAGCTTCTTTCTTTTCATCATCATGTTGTACTTCTTGCAAACTCGTTGGATCAAGTAAAGTAGGAATCATTTCACTTACTTTGATAGCGAACTTTTCTACATCTGTGACATATGGTTCAACAATCGCTTTACTACTTTTCCCGCCACTACCATATTACGTCAATGCTTGATTAACGATATCTTCTGTTATTTTGGGATATTGAAAGTTAATAATAGAACCAAACTCTTTTGCACCCACCACCGGAAATATTACGAATCATATCATGTCTATTGCGTCAATATACTTTCTTGTAGACTACTATAATAGTCGGAATCCGTATCGTAATTATATATTTGATGAAATTGACTGTCTCCAAACAACCGTCTAGCCTCCCGGATATACGCCTGTTGATAAGCAGATTTCATTCTGTTATTAACAAATTCTCGATTTTTTTGAAAGTAGTTTATTGCAAAGGCTTCTTCTAACGTAATTGGCATATTCTTATCATGGACGATAAAATTAATGTCCGAATTTAAATCTAATACCATACTTCGTTTATCTTTATCCTTCGATACTTCGTTACTAAATAATAAAGTAAACACTTCATTGTTTTGATCTGCATGTTTAAGCTGGCGAAAGAGACTAGAAAATCTTTCTGGATCGCTTAAGGTTCCTATTAAATACAATGATTTAGATAAATTCATTCGATTGACAAACTGAATGTTACGTGAATCCCCATAAAAAAACCACTTGACAACCCTTTCTGTTGACTTACCATCATCATATGGACAAAACCTCTCTTTGGCTGCTAAGTAATGTGGACTAGGCTGATCATTTTGTAGTTTGCTTATGATTGCAGCTTTTAATTCTTCACTAGATTTAGCTATAGTTCCAGGTAGTTCTTCCTCACTTAAGTTTAAGCCACGCTCTTTTTTATAGACATTTAAATCATAGAGGTAATGAATAATTGGTCGTTCTGTAACTAAGAAATCAAAAAAGACACTCGAGTAATCACTAATCACAATATCTGATATTCCTAGTAGCTCATTTGTAAGAATATCTGGTGGTGGAATAATAACGTTCTTCGGAAATTTAACATTCCTTAATAAGCGATTTGATATTGGATGTCCACGAAATACGACGTTCACATCAAGCTCTGCTAACATGTTTAAGTCCTGAATGAGTTGATTTGAATCAAAACGATTGTCTGCTTTTGTTTCTCCACGCCATGTTGGTACGTAAAGAACAATTTTCTTAGACAATTCCAAACATAATTTAGACGATATTTGACGTTTAGTATCTTCCGTCATATTTAGTGTTACATCTATACGCGGGTAACCAATCTTTGCAATTTCGCCAGAATGTATCCCTCTGATTGAATAGCTTCTTGGTTGTTTTTCGGCCATATATTCATTCGGTACAATAATATGAGTGGCTTGCAGTAAATTACGAGTACTTCCAACAACCCCGACCGGTGATCCTGAACTGTCACGACCAACGGTTTTATAAAATATTCCGTGACTTGTCTGTAAATAAAGTTGATCGGGCTTTCGCACAACATAAGGATCAAAGGTCGAGTTACATATGAGATATTTAGCACTACTAATATATTTAAAGTAAGCATCGGACTTCTTTTTGACATATATGATATTATCCATGGATCTGAATTCATTAGGGATTACTTGAAACGAGTTCACTACCCATACATGGGTATAATTTTTAAAGTCATCTTTCCCTAAAATATGCTCAAAAATTGCAAAAGGACTATCCATCATTCGTGTACCACTTAGACTTTCGTAAAAAATGATCTGATCATTTACCGAATAATGTTCATAACTGATAGCATAACGAACCTTTTCTTTAGTAATATTCTTTTTATAAAAACCTTGATCAATATAGTTTGGTTTGCTAAAAAGCTCAGCTTCCTTGTAGGCGATTAATGCTTCATCAATTTTGCCAAGTTGAACAAGCACTGAGGCTAATCGTCGATAGTTTCCAGGGCGATGTTTTTCCTGTCTATCGATAGCGCTTTTGAACCATTTGGCCGCATTATGATAGTCATTTAATTGTTCATAACAATTAGCCAGTGCAAAGTGCCATGGCGAACGAACTTTGTCCAGTTCTAGAGCTGTTTCATAATAATGTAAAGCTTGTTCGGGCTTATATAGCTTATTATCTAATATAGAAGCTAATTTAAAAAATAAATCCGCATTACTTTCGTCCTGTAACAACTGGCTTTTATATGCGTCTACAGCATATTGCCATTGTTTATGTTTCTCATGAAAAACACCTATTCCCAATTGTTGACTATTTAGTTCTTGATCCAGTTGGATGACTTTTTCAAATGAATCAGCTGCTTGGTCAGGGTCTTTTATGAGTTGCATGCAACCTAGCCGATAATACGCTGTGACAAGAGATTTACGACTCGATTGTTGGTTAAAGCTATTTATAGCTTGTTTATAATAAATCTCCGCATTATGATAATCTTTAAGTTTTCGATAGCATTCCGCTAATTGAAAAATAGAAGTAGCGTCGGTTGGGTTCAGTTTTAGATAAGATTTAAAGGAAACTATTGATTTCTCCCACTGACGCATTTTCTTGTACTGATTTGCTAACTTACGATGAGCATGTATATCTCTAGGCATAGATGTTAAGTACTTATGCAAGCATAATATTGCTTGGTCGGATTCACCTAAATGAATTAAGATGTCCGCTTTGTTCAAATAAAGCTCATTTGCAGTTGAATCTTCTGTTAATTGAATAGCAGTGTTAATATATTGTAAGGATTGCATCCACAATTTCTGTTCATAAGCAAGCTTTGATAAACGAAGATAATAGTCAGGCTTATTTTTATAAATCGACTTTAATTTTTGCAAATTTCTATATATACCTTGAGTATTACCAGATCTGGTATATACTTTTAAAGCTAAATAGCTACGAAGCAACGTGGGTAATTTAGCTAATTTTCCCTTTTTCTCCTTTATATTACTGTTCAAACAAATCACCTCTTATTTACGCTAACATTGTCGTTTATTATAGATATACTAAGTATAAAATATGATAATCATCTTTTTAAAAGTAAACAAACTTGTATGAAATTACGCATTTACATACTATAAAATAGCCTCTTTCATTTAGTTATTATTTCTATATTATAACTCAGTTATTATATCATAAAAAGTCAAAAATGAGCGTTTAAATAGTTTCTTGTATAAAAAATAATGATTGAGTCATTTGAGTTAACTTCAGGTATTCTAGATAATCTATTCAACACTTCAATGTATCCTCGTTCCTCTAACGTCTTTAAACAGTTCCTTAACGTTCGATCGCTTACGCCCGATTTCTTTAATATTGTTTCCCTACTCGGAAAACAATCGGAAGTACGGTTATCCGGGTACATGCACAGCGTGGAGTACACTGATTTATCCGCCGCTTTTAGCGACTCATCCTCTAATATCGCACGAGTAACCATGACAAAAGGCGCTTTACGACGGTCGAGGACTATTCGTTCCGACGAGATAATAACCACCCCCTTACTTATAAAGGGTATCGACGTGGTATAAAGTGGGACATTAAATTTAAAGTTTAAACATTCTGTTAACTTACCGTGCATCCTTAACATAATCGTAAACAGGTTTAATTTTCCATATAAATAAGGTATACTGATGAGTAATCAACGAAGGGCAATCGAAGGGGGAAATTAGTATGTGGGTCTTATTTTTATTATTAATGGTATTGTCGGGAATTGGTGCAGTAGTTTTCCTTATTTTAACGATAATGAAAAAACGGCGAGCGTGGATCGGATTAGTCGCAACAATTGGCGTAGGGGCATTTTCGACGGTAGGCTTATTCATAGCGTTAATATTCGCCGTCCCTACCGATTCCGAGCCGGCAGTAGCGACTATTGACGATGAAAATATCGAAGAATCGGAAGCAACCGAGGATAATCCGAAAGAAGAGTCGGAGGAAATTACGGAATTAGACGTAGAAGTAGACGAAACATACGAGGTTAACGGACTGAATATACATATAAGCAACATTGAAATAACGGAGAAAGACGTCAAGGTACATATGACGATAAATAACGAAGGGGATAACTCTAAATCATTCCATCCGGATCAGCACGATTTGATTATCGGAAATAAGCAATACGGGGCTAATATGTTCATGACGAAAGGGGACGTTTCCGGTGAGATACATTCGGGAGTAGAGAAGACTGGTACAATTCGTTTCATGGCGGACGATGACGGATTTAACGTTGCTGAAATCGAAGAAATTACGCTAAAACTAGGAAACGTATTCGACGAAGATTCGTTTGAAACAGAAGCATTTGACGAAACGATCTCGATAAATTAAGCAAAAAAACGACAGCTTATCGGATAATACCGTTAGGCTGTCGTTTTTTTATTTTACTTTTTACAAATGACGTCTAATATCTTCCGCTACCTCTTCGACGGTTAAATGAAGATAACGAGTAGTCACGGAGAAGTCACTGTACAAGCGCAAGATCGCGACCGCTACGCTTGTAAAGATTGATAGCGAAGCCTCGGCGCAGAGCGTGTAAACTCATGTTCTTTAATCCAAAATCTCGTCGGTATTTATTAATACGCTTCGATATGTTATTATTCGTAGGCGTGCGCTGGCAATTCTCCCCGTACTGCGTAATAAATACATAATCATTTTTAATGTTTTGTTCTCGGCGAATCTTCTGGATCCATAAGCAACATGATCTGGTATTTTTCCAATGCTACCTCCACATTCTTTTTTATTTCGTCTCTATCTATCTTGGGTAAAAATGATAGCTGCATATTCATCATCCTTTCAAATAAATATAAAAAAGGACACCAAACAACAGCTATCGCTGTCACTTAGTGTCCTCCAGATGGCTGGTAGAACTAT